>NZ_KV811348.1:298666-389157 GCF_001813025.1 Pseudomonas sp. HMSC066A08 | reverse complement strand
GAACCGGCGGATAACCGCAAGCGGTTATTCGCCCCAGCGGTCGATCCGACCTGGGGCGGCCTCAGGCCTGGCGCAACAGGCGCAGGCCATCTTCCTGTGCGAGGCCGGCCTCGTTGATCGGCAACGAGCAGGACTGCCCGCGTCCCATCGGGTAGTAGTGGAAGCCGTGGCGCGCCATGCGCTCGGGGTCGTAGAGGTTGCGCCCGTCGAAGATCACCGGGGCCTTCAGGCGCTCCTTGAGCAGCTCGAAATCCGGTGCCTTGAATTGCTGCCACTCGGTGCAGATGACCAGCGCATCGGCGCCGCCGAGGGTGGCTTCGGGGGTGCCCATCAGGCTCAGGCGTTCGTCGTGGCCATAGAGCCGCTGGGTTTCCTGCATGGCTTCGGGATCGTAGGCGCGCACCTGCGCGCCGTGGCGCCAGAGCGCTTCCATCAGTTCGCGGCTGGGCGCGTCGCGCATGTCGTCGGTGTTCGGCTTGAAGGCCAGGCCCCAGAGGGCGAAGGTCTTGCCGCGCAGGTCGCCGTCGTAGAACACCCGGATACGTTCGAACAGCTTGTGCTTCTGCCGCCGGTTGATCGCCTCCACTGCCTGTAACAGGTCGCTGGAGCAGTGCGCCTGCTCGGCGCTGTGGATCAGCGCGCGCATGTCCTTGGGGAAGCAGGAGCCGCCGTAGCCGCAGCCGGGGTAGATGAAGTGGTAGCCGATCCGCGGGTCGGCGCCGATGCCCTGGCGTACAGCCTCGATGTCGGCGCCGAGGTGTTCGGCCAGTTCGGCGATCTGGTTGATGAAGCTGATCTTGGTCGCCAGCATGCCGTTCGCCGCGTACTTGGTCAGTTCGGCGCTGCGCAGGCCCATGAACAGCATGCGTTCGTGGTTGCGGTTGAACGGCTCGTAGAGTTCGCGCATCACCTGGCGCACCTCTTCGTTGTCGCAGCCGACCACGATGCGGTCCGGGCGTCGGCAGTCGGCGACGGCGGAGCCTTCCTTGAGGAATTCCGGGTTGGAGACGATCTCGAATTCCAGCTCGCGTCCGTCGGCTTCCAGGCGCCGCTCGATGTGCGCGCGCAGGCGGTCGCCGGTGCCTACCGGGACGGTCGATTTCTCCACCACGATGACGGGCTTGCGGCGGTGCTCGGCGATGGCATCGGCCACCGCGAAGACCGCGCCGAGATCGGCCGCGCCGTCCTCGCCAGGCGGGGTGCCGACCGCAATGAACTGCACCCGGCCGTGTTCCACGGCCAGGCGCGCATCGCTGCTGAAACGCAGGCGGCCGCTGTCCAGGCCTTCGCGCAGCAAGGCGTCGAGCCCGGGTTCGTAGATGCTGGCGAGGCCCTGCGCGAGGCGTTCGACCTTGTTCCGGTCGATGTCCATGCACAGTACATCGTGGCCCACTTCGGCGAGGACGGCGGCCTGCACCAGTCCTACATAGCCACTGCCGAATACGCTGATCTTCATGGTGCTTTCCTCGACGGATGATGCGCGGGCGCGGCAGCGGTGCGGCGGGCGTTGACGGTCAACACGCCGAGCACCACCAGGCCTACGCCCAGGGTCTTGCTGGTACTGAAGGTTTCATCGAACGCCGGCAGGCTCGCCGCCAGCAGGTAGACCAGCGCGTAGCTGGCGCTCAACAGGCTGTAGGCGCGGCCCAGCGGCAGGTGGCGCAGGGCGGCCAGCCAGCACAGCAGGGAGGCGGCGTAGGCTGCCACCGCCAGGGCTACCGCGAGCAGCGCGGCGCGCTCCGGCGTTTGCCCGGCCCAGGCTTCCGGTAGCGGCAGGTGGCTCATGCCCCAGCGCATGCCGAGCTGGGCGGCGCTGGCCAGCAGCATGCTGCCCAGCGCCGCCAGCCAGCCGCGTAGCGCGTTCATGCGCTCCTCCCGAGCAGGGCCACGCCGGCGACGATCAGCAACAGGCCGGCGAGGTGGCGGCGATCCACCGGCTCATCGAAGACGAAGCGTGCCGCCAGGGTGACCAGGACGAAGTTCAGCGCCAGCATCGGATAGGCGCTGCCGACTTCCACCCGTTGCAGGAGCAGCAGCCAGCAGAGCAGGCCGAGCCCGAGGGCGAGCAGCGCCAGCCACGGCCACGGACTGCGCAGGCGCGCCGTCCAGCCGTCGGCGGCGACCAGGCGCCAGTGCTCCACGGTGAGCTTCTGCGCAACCTGGCCGAGGCCGGTCATGAGCAGGGTGGCGAGCAGCAGCGCGGCGCTCATGGGCGCACCTGCGGCAGGATCGCCAGGACCAGGTTGCCGTTCCGGTAGCGTTCGCCGTCGCCCGGCAACAGCGCCAGCTGGTAGCGGTCGCTGGCGCTGTTGATCCGCAGCAGCACGGCAACCGAGCCGTCCTGGCGTGCCCGCCAGAGCCACTGGCGGATGTCTGCCAAGGGCACGCTGCGCTGGCTGTGCTCGGGGTAGGAGAGGCCGTACTTCAGCTCGCCGCGCGTGTCGTAGAGCGTCACGTCGCTGCGGCGCAGGCGCCAGGCGAGGGCCGAGGCGGCGCCGAGGTCGTTGCTCAGCAGATGGCGGGCGCCGGTCAGTTCATCGAGGTGTTCGGCGACGAACAGGTCGGGGGTCTTGTTCTGCACCACATGGTTGGGCATCGCCGCCGGCAGCAGCGCGATCAGCACCCAGCTCGCCAGCAGCGGCGCGGCCCAGGCGCGTAGCGGGTAGCGCCACTGGGCGAGGCCGGCGGCGGCCCAGGCGCCGATCACCAGCAGGACCAGGAACAGCTCGAAGGGTTCTTCCTGGTACACCGGCTTGCGCAGTTGCAGGTAGGCCAGGGCCGCCAGCGCGAGGAGCGCCAGGCCCAGGTTGAGCAGCCCGTTGCCGCGCAGCGCGACGCTGTTCCCCAGGCGCAGCCGCTGCACCAGGGCGTGGCCCATGAGCAGTGCCAGCGGCAGCAGGCAGGGCATGATGTAGGTCGGCAGCTTGCCCCTGCTCAGGCTGAAGAACGCCAGCGGCAACAGCAGCCATAGCGCCAGGAAGACCACCGGCGCCTGGCGCCGCTCGTGCCAGGCCTGGCGCAGCGCACTCGGCAGCAGGCCGCTCCAGGGCAGGCAGGCGACCGCCAGCAACGGCAGGTAGAACCACCACGGGCGAGAGTGCTGGGCGTCTTCGCCGGCGAAGCGGCGGATGTGTTCGTGCCAGAAGAAGAACCGCCAGTAGTCCGCTTCCCGCGCATGCACGGCGAGCGCCCAGGGCAGGCAGACGAGCAGCGCCGCCAGCACCGCCAGCGCGCCGTAGCCAAGCAGCTCGCGCCAGCGGCGCTGCCAGAGCATGTAGGGCAGGGCGACCAGCACCGGCAGCAGCCAGGCGAGGAAGCCCTTGGTCAGGAAGCCCATGCCGCAGGCGAGGCCGAGCAGGGACCAGCCGAACAGGCGCGCGCGGCGGCTCCCCGCGTCGAGGGCGTACCACAGTGCCACCAGGCTCAGGTTGACCCAGAAGGTGAATTGAGGGTCGAGGTTGGCATAGCCGGACTGCCCGGCGATCAGCCCGAAGCTGGCGTAGAGCAGCGCGCACGCCAGGCTGGTGCGCGGGTCGCGCCACAGGCGGCGGGCCAGCAGGTAGGCGAGCAGGACGCTGAGGGCGGTGGCGGCGACCGAGGCGATGCGCACGCCGAACAGGTTTTCGCCGAAGACCGCCTGACCGAGGGCGATCATCCAGTAGCCGGCGACCGGCTTCTCGAAGTAGCGCAGGCCGAGGAAGTGCGGCGACACCCAGTCGCCGCCCAGCAGCATCGCCTGGCTGATCTGCGCGTAGCGGGTCTCGTCGGGAATCCACAGGCCATGGTTGCTCAGTGGAACCAGGTAGAACAGGGCGAAGGCGATCAGCAGCAGCGACCAGGTCTGGCGGCGGCTCATGGCTGGCGCACTCCCAGCCAGCCCTCGCGGCCGGCCAGGCGGCCGCGTACCAGTTCGGCCAGCGGCAGGCTGCGCGGATCGTCCGGCAGCAGTTCGCCCAACGGGCGGAAGCGGATGCCGCGCCGTTCGGCGCGCCGCAGCAGTTCGCGGAATGCCGGGGCGAGGAGCAGCCCCTCGACCTCGGCGTGGATGGTGTAGACGTTGTCGCGGCCAGCGGCGAAGCGTTCCAGGATGAAGTCGTTGTAGGCCTCGCGCGGCAGGCCGGGACCGATCACCTCGTCGAAGGTCGGCAGGTTCACCGGCACCTGCGGGATGCCGGGGCTGCCGTCGGCCAGGCGCGGGCGAAACGCGCCGCGTCCGCGGCAGTCGCTGTTGTAGCGGAAACCGAAGGGCTGCTTGGCCTCGACCACCCGGCCGTCGGCGCGCCAGCCGGCGGCGGCGGAACAGCGCACCGGCTGGCCGAGGATGTCCGCCAGGCAATCGCTGCCGCGGCGGATCTGCTCGCCGAGCTGCTGCGCGCTCCAGACGCCGGCGTGGGTCTGCCAGGCATGGTGGTCCCAGGCGTGCAGGCCGACCTCGTGGCCGGCGGCCTGGGTCCGCCGCATCAGCGGGCCGAGTTCGCGGCCGATCGGCTTGCCCGGCCAGGCGGTTCCGGCCAGCAGGATGTCCCAGCCATACAGGCTGGCGGCGCGCGAGCGGAGCATCTTCCAGAGGAACGCCGGGCGCGCCAGGCGCCAGAGGTGGCGGCCCATGTTGTCCGGGCCGACGCTGAAGAAGAAGGTCGCCTTCAGCCCGGCTTCGTCGAGCAGGTCGAGCAGCCGCGGCACCCCGTCGCGGGTACCGCGGAAGGTGTCGACGTCGATGCGCAGGCCGGCCTGGATCACGCCTGTGCCTCGCGCTCGCGGAGCGCTTCGTGGAGGAAGAAGTCGAGGGTCTTGCCGATGGTCTCGCGCAGTTCGATGGCGGGCTGCCAGTCGAGCAGGCGCCGGGCGTTGTCGATGCTCGGCTTGCGGTGGGCCACGTCCTGGTAGCCGTCGCCGTAGAAGCTGCGGCTCTCCACCTCGCGGAAGCCGGCGAAGGGCGGGAACTGCGCGCGCAACGGGTGGGCCTCGAACTGGCGCAGCAGTTCCTCGCCGAGCTGGCGGATGCTCGCCTCGTTGTCCGGGTTGCCGATGTTGACGATCTGCCCGTCGCAGCGGCCGTCGCGGTTGTCGATGATCCGCGCGAGGGCCTCGATGCCGTCGTCGACGTCGGTGAAGCAGCGTTTCTGCGCGCCGCCGTCGACCAGGCGGATCGGCGTGCCTTCGACCAGGTGCAGGATGAGCTGGGTGATCGCCCGCGAGCTGCCGATCCGTGCCGAATCCAGGCGGTCCAGGCGCGGGCCCATCCAGTTGAACGGACGGAACAGGGTGAAGCGCAGGCCCTGCTGGCCGTAGGCCCAGATCACCCGGTCGAGCAACTGCTTGGACACCGAGTAGATCCAGCGCTGCTTGTTGATCGGCCCGACCACCAGGTTCGAGCGGTCTTCGTCGAAGTCCGGGTCCTGGCACATGCCGTAGACCTCGGAGGTGGAAGGGAACACCACGCGTTTGCCGTATTTCACGCAGTAGCGGACGATCCGCAGGTTTTCCTCGAAGTCCAGTTCGAACACCCGCAGCGGGTTGCGCGTGTACTCGATGGGCGTGGCGATGGCCACCAGCGGGAGGACTACGTCGCATTTCTTCACATGGTATTCGAGCCACTCCGAATGGATGCCGATGTCGCCTTCGACGAAGTGGAAATGCGGGTCGGCCTTGAGCCGTTCGATGGCGTCGGAGCCGATGTCCATGCCGTGGACCTCGTAGCGACCGTCGCGCAGCAGGCGTTCGGACAGGTGGTTGCCGATGAAACCGTTGACCCCGAGGATCAGCACCCGCGTGCGGCGCTGCGGACCGCACGCCGCGCCACGCAGGCGCGCGCCCTCGACCAGGCCCAGCTCGGTGGCCAGTTGCGTGCCGGCCAGGTACAGGCCGCGCTCGCCGCGCTGGCCGAAGCGCAGCACCAGCGAGTCCTCGCCGCAGGCGATCCGCAGCGGGTCGCAGGACAGTACGCTGCCCGGCTCGCGACCGTGGTTGCCGGCGACCACCTCGGCGCTCCAGACGATCAGCTTCTGTTCGCCGACCTGGCAGAAGGCGCCGGGATAGGGCTGGGTCACCGCGCGCACCAGGTCGTACAACTGCCGTGCCGGCCTGTGCCAGTCGAGCAGGCCGTCCGCCGGGGTGCGCCGGCCGAAGTGGCTGGCCTGGCTCTCGTCCTGCTCGACTTCCGGCAGCACGCCGAGGGCGAGCAGCGGCAGGCTGTCGCGCAGCAGGGCGCCGGCGGCCTTGCGCAGCTTGCCGTGCAGGCTCAGGGCGGTGTCCTCGGGGTCGATGGCGACGGCCTGCTGGGCGAGGATCGGCCCGGCGTCGGCGCGCTCGACCATGCGGTGCAGGGTCACCCCGGTCTGCGTTTCGCCGTTGACCAGTACCCAGTTCGCCGGGGCGCGTCCGCGGTAGCGCGGCAGCAGCGAACCGTGCAGGTTGTAGGCGCCGCGTGCGGCGCAGGCGAGCAGCTCGGCGCCGAGCAGGCGGCGGTAGTAGAAGGAGAACAGGAAGTCCGGGCGCAGTTGGCGGATACGCTCCAGCCACAGCGGATGGTTCACGTCCTCGGGCGCGTGCAGCGGAATGCCGCGCTCGGCGCAGAGGCGTGCGACCGAGGCGTAGAAGATGTTTTCCCGTGGGTCGTCGGCATGGGTGAAGACGGCGGCGATCTCGTAGCCGGCATTGAGCAGGGCTTCGATACCGGTGCAACCGATGTCGTGGTAGGCGAAGACGACGGCTTTCGAGGTCATGGCGTGGAAGGCTCGCTGGATGAAGAGGTGAAACCGGCCCGTTGCAGGGCCGAGGGAAGCGCGGAAGGCGCGGCGCGGACCACGCGCTCGACGAAGAAGCGCGGCCGCGCGCGCACGTCGCTGTACATGCGCCCGAGGTACTCGCCGAGCAGGCCCATGCCGAGCAACTGCACGCCGCTGAACATGAACAGCACGGCGAACAGCACGAACAGGCCGTTGCCGGCCCAGGCGGCGCCGAAGGCCAGGCGCAGCACGAGGAGGAACAGGGCGAAGAGGAAGCCGGCCAGGGCCATGCCGCCGCCGACCAGGCTGAGCAGGCGCAGCGGCGTGGTGGTCATGCAGGTGACCAGGTCGAACATCAGGTTGAGCAGGCGCATCGCGCTGTATTTCGATTCGCCGTGGGCACGCTCGGCGTGGGCGACGCGGATCTCGCAGGTATGCCGGGCGAAGCCGTTGGCCAGGATCGGGATGAAGGTACTGCGTTCGCGGCAGGCCAGCATCGCTTCGACGATGCTGCGCCGGTAGGCGCGCAGCATGCAGCCGTAGTCGTGCATGGCGACCCCGGTGGAGCGTTGCACCGCCAGGTTCACCAGGCGCGAAGGCCAGCGCCGCCAGGCCGAGTCCTGGCGCTCGGCGCGGATGCTGCCGACCACGTCGTAGCCCTGCGCGGCGCGCTCCACCAGGCGCGGGATTTCCTCCGGCGGGTTCTGCAGGTCGGCATCGAGGGTGATCACCAGGTCGCCACGGGACTGTTCGAAGCCGGCGAGGATCGCCGCGTGCTGGCCGTAGTTGCGGTTGAGGATCACCGCTACCACGGCGCTGCCGTCGCGTTCGGCGGCGGCCTGCGAGAGTTCCGCGGAGCGGTCGCGGCTGCCGTCGTCGACCAGCACGATCTCGAAGGCGCGGCCCAACCCCAGGCAGGCGGCCTCGGTGCGGCGCAGCAGTTCGGGCAGGCTGGCTTCCTCGTTGTAGACCGGGATGACCACCGAGACCAGGTCGATCGGATAGGGCTTCATCGACGTTTCTCCAGGATGTCCTCGATGGCGCGGGCGACGCGCTCGATGTCGTCGTCGCGCATGTCGGGGAACAGCGGGATGGAGCACAGGCGGGCCGAGTTCCACTCGCTGTTGGGCAGGCTCAGGCGCGGCTGGCGCTGGCGGTAGTAGTGGTGCAGGTGACTGGCGATGAAATGGATGCCGCTACCGATGCCGCGCGCCTTCAGGGCTTCCATGAAGGCGTCGCGGCCCAGGCCGCAGGCCTCGGCGTCGATGCGCAGGATGAACAGGTGCCAGGCGTGGCGCTGCTTGTGCGCGGGCAGGCCGAGCGGCGCCAGCGGCAGGCCGGCGAGGCGCTCCAGGTAGCGTTCGGCGAGGGCCTGGCGGCGCGCGTTGAGCGCGTCCAGGCGCTTGAGCTGGACCAGCGCGAGGGCGGCGTTGAGGTCGGCCAGGTTGTATTTGAAACCGGGCTCGATCACTTCCGCCTGCGGCTTGCGTCCATGGCTCAGGCGGTCGTAGGCATCGACCCCGAGGCCGTGGAACTTGAGGCGGCGGACCCGTTCGGCGAGGGCGCTGTCGTCGCTGACGAACATCGCGCCTTCGGCGCAGGTCAGGTTCTTGATCGCGTGGAAGGAAAAGATCGCCGTGCCGCGGGAGCCTACCGGGCGCCCGCGGTATTCGCTGCCGACCGCGTGGGCGGCGTCCTCGACCAGGGCGATGCCGTGGCGCCCGGCGACCGTGCGCAGGCCTTCGAGATCCAGGGTGGAGCCGGCGTAGTGAACCGGCACGATGGCGCGGGTGCGCGGGCCGATGGCGGCTTCCACCGCCTGCGCCGAACACATCAGGGTGTCGCGGTCGACGTCGACGAACACCGGGGTGGCGCCGAGCAGGGTGATGACGTTGGCGGTGGAGACCCAGGTCAGCGACGGCGTGATCACTTCGTCGCCGGGGCCGATGCCCAGTGCCAGCAGGGTGACGTGCAGGGCGCCGGTGGCCGAGGATAGCGCCACCGCGTGGCGGCAGCCGAGGCGTTCGGCGAAGCGCTGTTCGAGCTCCTGGTTCTTCGGCCCGGTGGTGATCCAGCCGGAACGCAGGACCTGCTCCACGGCGGCGATTTCGTCCTCGCCGATGCTTGGCCGGGAGAATGGCAGAAAGTCCAGTGACATGTAATGAAGCCTCGGTACTGGGAGGGCGGTACGAAGAGGTTATTTATATGTCGCTGAATGCTGCCTGAACGTTTGTTAAGACTCGCTTAACAACGGCTGAATGAATGCTGAACGAATTCGAGGAAATTGGTGGGTCAAGCCGAAAGCCTTGATTTCATGGGGTTCTGGGTTTCCAGTAATGGGTTTGGTATGTTTTCGGAATGGCTTTAATTAATAACTCTGAGCCTGTTCTTTAAGGGTTTATTAATAATTGATGGCCGTTCCCCACGAGTATTCCGAAAAACTTCATGGAAACAGGGAGGAGAGCCAGGGGAAGTCATTCCGTAGAAAAACAGAACCCCCTGGCGGATCGCTCCGCCAGGGGGCCGGGTCGACGCTTCAGCGGCTGCCGGCGACCACTTGCAGGGCCGGTTCGGCGGTGCGCCCGTAGACGTCTTCCAGGCGCTCGATGTCGTCCTCGCCGAGGTAGCTGCCGGACTGCACCTCGATGATCTCCAGCGGGATCTTGCCGGGGTTGGCCAGGCGGTGCACGGAGGCGATCGGGATGTAGGTCGACTGGTTCTCGGTGAGCAGGAAGGTCTTGTCGTCGCAGGTCACCTGGGCGGTCCCGGAAACCACGATCCAGTGCTCGGCGCGGTGGTGGTGCATCTGCAGCGAGAGGCGCGCGCCGGGCTTCACGGTGATGTGCTTGACCTGGAAGCGGCCGCCCATGTCCACCGAGTCGTAGGAGCCCCACGGGCGGTAGACCTCGCAGTGGTTCTGGGTCTCGCTACGGCCCTGGGCGTCGAGGTCCTTGACCACGTGCTTGACGTCCTGCACCCGGTCCTTGTGGGCGATCATCATGGCGTCCTTGGTTTCCACCACCACGATGTCCTCCAGGCCGATCACCGAGACCAGCTTGCCGTTGCCGTGCACCAGGCAGTTGTGGCTGTCGTGGACCAGCACGTCGCCCTTGGTGACGTTGCCGTTGGCGTCCTTGGCGTGCACGTCCCAGATCGACGACCAGCTGCCGACATCGTTCCAGCCGGCGGACAGCGGCACCACGCAGGCGCGTGAGGTCTTCTCCATCACCGCGTAGTCGATGGAGTTGTCCGGGCAGCATTCGAAGGTGGCGGCGTCGATGTTCACCAGGTCGCCGTCGTGCTGGCTGCGCTCCAGGGCCAGCAGGCAGGTGTCGTAGATGTCGGCGTCGTGCTTCTTCAGTTCTTCCAGGTAGCGGCTGGCGCGGAACAGGAACATGCCGCTGTTCCAGTAGTAGCCGCCGGCGGCGACGAACTCGCGGGCGCGGGCTTCGTCGGGCTTCTCGACGAAGCTCTGCACCCGGCTGACGCCTTCCGGCAGTTGCGCATCGGCGCTCGCGCGGATGTAGCCGTAGCCGGTCTCGGGGCGGCTGGCGGGAATGCCGAAGAGCACCATCTCGCCCTTTTCGGCGGCGTTGGTGGCCAGCGCCAGGGCCTGCTGGAAGGCGCGCTGGTCCTCGATCACGTGGTCGGCGGGAAGGATCAGCAGCAGTTCGTCGCGGCCTTCGGCGACCAGTTTCATCGCGGCGATGGCCACCGCCGGCGCCGTGTTGCGGCCGAAGGGTTCGAGCAGGATCGCCTGGCTCGCCAGGTGCTGTGCCTCCAGCTGTTCCTGGACGATGAAGCGGTGCTCCTTGTTGCACACCAGCAGCGGTGCCTGCATGCCGTCGAAGGCCAGGCGCTTGATGGTCTGCTGGAACAGGGTGTCGTCGCCGGTCAGGGCGAGGAACTGCTTGGGGTACTGCTTGCGGGAAAGAGGCCAGAGTCGCGAGCCGCTGCCACCGGAAAGGATTACTGGGATCATGTTGTTTCTCCTTGAAGCGATGCGTCTGTCTAGGGATCCCGCCGCGCGGCGGGATATCTCGTTACCGGGCTCCACGGAGCCCCGGGTGACCTCTCCAGTGCGCTCCTTCTGCGGGAGCGCTGACGGTTGGTGCGCCGGTGTCGGGCCGGTCTTGTTGTGTGGAATGCCGGGAGGGGCGCGCCCCTCCCGGTCGGTCTCAATCCGCCTTCACCGGGCGCTTGACCCAGACCGGCGCGAGCTTGCCGCCGCTGCCGGTGACGTACAGGCAGACCACCTCGCCGCGGGCCAGGGTGACCGGCTTCAGGTCGCTGACCTTCTTGCTGCCGTCGAACAGCGCCAGGTTCACCTTCACCGGGTTGATCTCGCGGTCGCCGTGGCTTTGCGGGCCGACGTCCTTGACCACGTCGGTCTTGCCGTCGGCGGTCTTCAGGGTCAGCTTCGAGCCGCTGAGGTTCTGCACCCGCACCAGCGCCTTCTGCTTGTTCTTGAACGGCGGCTCGGCCACCAGCTGCGGCTTGCCGCCGGGCTGGCTGACCAGGGTGTAGTAGCTGTCCGGATCGAGCTTGACCGGCAGGCTCTGCTGGCCGACCTGGGCGGTGTAGCTGCCGGGGGGGAGGAACTTGAAGTCGCTGGAACCGAGCGGCGCGACGTCGTTCAGGCTGGTGCTGCCGACCGACACGTCGAGTTCGCTGTTGCCGGCGTTGTAGGCGCGGACGAAGGCCGAGCCCTTGGGTGCCTGGGGCCCGTACAGGGCGCCCTCGTCGGCCTGCGCGGCGAATGCGGCGACGCCGAGGGAAAGGGCGCAGGCCAGGCGGGTCCAGGTGTGGCGGCGGGTCATCGGGTTCATGGGTATTCCTCCGTTGCTTCTTCTTCAGCGGGGCGTTCGGCCCCGTGGGTAAACAGCCTTGGCTGTGTTCGTTCAATCGTTGCGGCTGGCGGCCAGGCGCTCGTCGCGGCCGCCGCTGGCCTTCAGCTGGGCGACCCAGTCGGCGTCGAACTGGCTGAGGTCGCTGGCCATCGGCAGGTAGCGCTCGGGAAACTCCCAGACCAGCAGTTGCGGCGGGTCCTTGCGGAAGCCTTCGTCCTGCAGCAGTTCCAGCATCGGTTCGAGGGGGCCCTTGCCTTCCTTCGCGTAATTGATCAGGTCGGCGGACAGCGCCTGTTTCAGCGCGCCCTCGAAGTTCCACCTGGGGTTGGCGCTGTAGCTGGTGCCGACCAGCGCCAGGCGCGGTTGCCGGCTATCGCCGAAGAGGTCGTCGCCCGCGCCGGACTGCTGGCCGCCCGGCAGTGCCGGCGCGGCTTCGGTGGTGCGTTGCTGCAACTGCTCCGGACGCGGCAGCAGTTCGTCGAACAGCGGGTCGAGCGGCAGGAAGCTGAGCAGGTCGCCCTTGTGCGTGCGTTCTTCGCCGACGCGGGTGACGAAGTTCTGCGCCGGCACATCCAGCAGGTGCGTCTCGCGGATCTCCGCGCCGAGGCGCTGGGCCACGGTTTCCGCGCCGAGCGGCGACCAGTGGGTGTCGGTGCGCAGGAACACCGCGCCGTTGTCCTTGGCCTGGCGCAGGCTGCCGAGCAGGTCGGGACTGTCGATGCCGGCGGCGCGGGCGCGGGCCAGGAAGTCCTGGTAGAGGCTGTCGTGCAGCGCGGCCGGCTGCTCGCGGCCGATGTGCTCGGGATACAGGCGGGCCTTGGCCGGGATCACCGCGAGCACCAGCTTGACGCCACGCAGGTTCAGCTCCCGCTGCACGCCGCGCACCAGTGCCCAGTTGTCTTCCAGTTGCTGGCCGCTCGGCGCCGGCTTGAACTCTTCGTCGGTGAACAGCCAGCCGTCCTTGCCGATCACCACGCCGGGGCGGCCCTCGTGGAACAGCGTGTAGTCGAGCGCGGCCCAGAGGTTGGTGCCCAGGCGCTTGATCGGGAATTCCTTGTCGTAGTGGGCTTCGAAGGCGTGCGCCAGCTTGCCGTTGAGCAGCGGCGTATCGGCCGCGGCGGAGAAGCCCGGCACGCTCTTCAGCGACCATCCGGCGAGCCCCAGCAGCAGCCCGCCGAAGGCGGCGATATAGGCGTATTGCAGGGGGCGGGAAATGCTCTGTGTCATGGCGTGGGCCTCGCTCAGAACTGGAAGTAGAGGAATGGCGAGTAGCTCTGCGCGGAGAGCTTCAGCACCGAGGCGGCGAACAGCAGGAGCAGCGCCAGGCGGGTGGCCAGGACGGGCAACTGGCTGAGCCAGCTCGGCTGGTAGACCAGCCCGCCGCTCGGCGAGTAGGCGATCGCCGCCGGGTCGCCGGCGGCCTCGCGCGGGGCGCGCGGCTGGGCACTGGCCGGGCCGTCGGCGGCCACTTCGTCGCTGTTCGCCGCGGCCTTGGGCGCCTTGGTCTGCAATGGCTGGTTGTAGAACTGGCGCAGGCCGAAGAACGCCAGCACCAGGTAGGCCAGGACCAGGGTGCCGACCTGCAGGCCGGTGAGGCTGGCGCGGTTCAGTTCGGAGAGCTGCCAGGTGCCGAAGCTGAACATGGCTTCGTACATGCGCCAGGCGACCTGCAGGTTCTCGGCGCGGAAGATCACCCAGCCGATCACCACCAGGAGGAAGGTGAACGCCCACTTCAACGGGTTGAGCACGCGCGGCGCGGCGTTCACCCCGAGGGCCCGCTCGATCGCCAGCCACATGCCGTGCCAGGCGCCCCAGACGATGTAGGTGAAGTTGGCGCCGTGCCACAGGCCGCCGAGGAGCATGGTCAGGAACAGGTTGCGGTAGGTCTGGAAGGTGCTGCCGCGGTTGCCGCCCAGGCTGATGTAGAGGTAGTCGCGCAGCCAGGTCGACAGGCTGATGTGCCAGCGCCGCCAGAACTCGGTGATCGACTGGCTGATGTAGGGCTGGTTGAAGTTCTCCATGAAGCGGAAGCCCATCATCAGGCCGAGGCCGATGGCCATGTCGCTGTAGCCGGAGAAGTCGAAGTAGAGCTGCGCGGTGTAGGCCAGGGCGCCGAGCCAGGCGTCGCCGGTGGTCGGGTTCTGCAGGGCGAAGCAGTGGTCGGCGAGGGCGGCCAGGGTGTCGGCGATGAACACCTTCTTGACGAAGCCCTGCATGAAGCGGGTGCAGCCTTCGGCGAACTTGTCGACGGTGTGGGTGCGGTGGTTGAACTGGTCGACCAGGTCCTTGAAGCGCAGCACCGGGCCGGCGATCAGGTGCGGGAAGATCGCGACGAAGGCGGCGAAGTCGATCAGGTTGTGGGTCGCCGGGGTATCGCCGCGGTAGACGTCGATGATGTAGCTGATCGACTCGAAGGTGTAGAAGGAGATGCCGATCGGCAGCAGGATGTGGGTCAGCACGAACGGCTGCATGCCGAACGAGGTGATGATCTCGTTGAGGCTGTCGACGCCGAAGTTGGCGTACTTGAAGTAGCCGAGCACGCAGAGGTCGACCACCACGCCGAGGATCAGCCAGCGTTGCGCGGCCCTGGTGCGTACGCCGGCGGCGCCGATGCGCAGGCCGATCCAGTAGTTGAAGACGGTGACCCCGGCGAACAGCAGGAGGAAGTCCACCCGCCACCAGGCGTAGAACACGTAGCTGGCGATCAGCAGCAGCAGGTTCCGGTAACGTTCGCCGCTCAGGTAGTACAGGCCGAGAAAGACCGGCAGGAACAGGAACAGGAACACGTTTGAAGAAAAGACCATGCCGTCTCTCTCTCTAGAGCGTCAACCATTCAGGTCGGCCCTGCCTTTCCGCGCCCTGGAGCGCTCGAGGAAAGGCGGGACGACCCGCCGTTTTCCTCCCCGTGGTGTTGCCTAAGGTGTTGTGCCCGCCCGCGTCTGTCGCGCATGGGTCGGGGTGTGGCGCCTGGTGGGACGCCTGCTCGGCGAGCGGGGTAGAGGGGCGCGTGGCCTCCGGCCTGTGCGCCCGCTTCCCGCCACGCCCTCAACTTCCCCCTTCGCGGCTGAACACCCGCGTCACTTCGCCGCCGAGGCGAAAGCTGTTGAACGGCTCGCGGTCCTTCTTCGCCTCGAGCATCTTCGGTTCGCAGCGGTAGAGGGCGCAGTAGGGCTCCAGCCAGGCGTACTTGTTGTCGACCTTGAGGTCGGTCATGTCCTGGTCCTCGCCGGTCTTCTCCTCGAAGGTTTCCTCGTCGTCGACCCCCTTCATCACCCGCTCGGCCAGGCGCTGCAGGGCGCCGTGGTTCTCCTGGCGCAGGTCGACGCCGTTGACCTGGGCGAACGCGGCGATCATCGCCAGCGGCGGCAGCGCATAGTTGTGGTAGGCGAGGGCGCGCTGGCGGCGCTTGAGTTCGTTGGGCAGGAAGCCCTGCTCGTCGACCTGGTTGGCGGCGACCTTGAACTCGCTCACTGCCCAGTCGAAGAGGTCGCGGCGGTTGGTCACCACCGCGGTGGACATCACCGACCAGGCCGCCCAGTAGGAATGGTTGTTGATCTTCTTCAGCGGCAGGCCGCTCCAGTCGCGGACTACCTGGGTGCCGAGCCGGGCGAACCAGTCCTCGATTTCCCGGCTCTGCTCGGCGTGGGCCGCGAGCGGCCGCGAGCTGGAGAACTTCAGGCGCATGTAGGCGCCGGAGAGGCTGCCCAGCGCCCATTTGCGCATGGACTTGCCGGTGTGGTTGAAGTCGTCGCTCTGCAGGGCGCCGGCGCGGGCCCAGGCGCTCATCCAGTTCAATGCGCAGGCCAGGTCGCCGTCGCGGCCGCTGCGCATGTACTGGGTGACCAGCTTGGTGGCGCCGCGCTCCATGTCGGTGATGTCCTTGATCTGCGAGCGGAAGGTCTTCTCCGCCTTGACGTTGAGGGTCGCCCGCGCCGAATCGGAGCCTTCGTACTTGCTGGTGAAGACCAGGCTGCCGGTATACGGCGGCGGCACCGCGGGGCAACTGCCGGCGCTGCCCTTGCGCTCGCCGACCGCCGCGTAGTAGCCGGGCGGGGGTACCAGGTCGGCGGCCTGGCTGACCTGGCTGGCGAGCAATGCCGCGACGAGAGCGCCGGGCAGGGCGATACGGATCAGGTGGGACGTTTTCATCGTTTACCTCCCGGCCACCGATTGGCTGGCCTTGGCAGGCGCCGCCTGGCAGATGCTGGCCTGGACCTCCAGGCCCTGGGGCATGTCCTCCGGCGCTTCGATTTCCAGGGAAAGGAACTGCTGGTCGGCCCAGTCGCTGTCGTTGCGCAGTTGGAAGACGTAGCGGCCGCCGGTATCGACGGCTTTCGACTGCTCGATCTTCAACTGCTCGCGGCGGCCGTTCATGTACCAGATGGTGTTCTTCAACTCGTGTACCGAAGGGTCGCTGTAGGTCACGTCGGCGACGTAGCTGCCGCTGCGGATCGGTAGCGCGGCACTGTTCAGCAGCACCTCGTTGCGGCCCTGGCGCAGCTTGACCTTGCGGCTGAGCACGGTCTTCCGGCCGGAGCAGCCGTTGTCCACCAGCGGCATGGCCTGGCGGTAGAAGCTCTTCTGCGCCATGTCGTAGTGGGTGGCGAATTCCCAGATGAGGATCTTCGGCGGGTTCTTGTGGAATTCCTCGCTGGTCATGTACGCCAGCAGCGAACTGTCGAAGCCGCCGCCGGACACCGCGTTGTTGAGGATGTCGGCGCCGCTGAACTCCTCCAGGAAGCCGGCGAAGTTGTAGGCCGGGCCGCTGTTGGAGGTGCCGACCAGGGCGATCTGCGGGTTGCCGCCGTCGCCGAACAGGTCGCCGCTGTCGCTGGCGCCCACCGGCTCGGTCTCGAAACGGTCGACGTACTGGGTGGCGTAGCTGTTGCCGCAGAGCTGCGCGGCGGCCTTGTGGAAGGTGCCGAGCTTGGACAGCAGGCCGACGCGCTTGCTTTCGAACTGCTTCTTGGGGATCTCCTCGAAGCCGGGCACCTGCTTCAGCGTCTCGGCCACGATCTTCGCGCTGCGCCGGGCGCCATGGGGAGTCCAGTGGTGGTCGCCCTTGAAGTAGTAGGCGTGCTCCTCCTTCTCGTCGAACAGCGGCGAGAAGTCCGGGGTCCAGATGCCGGCCTGGCGGAAGCGGGCGATGGTCGCCAGGTAGTTCTTCTTCGCCAGCTCGTAGTCGAAGCCGGCCTTTTCCGCCGGGCTGAGCTTCTCGCGGTTCACCAGGCCGCGGGTCGGCTGGTAGACCACCACCAGCTCGATGCCCTTGCGCTTGAGTTCGTCGCGCAGTGCGCGGAGTTCGCGCCAGCCTTCGGCGCTGGTGCCGAAGTCGGTACGCAGGTCGTAGGTGGTGCGGAACAGCCAGTCGTCCTGGGCCTGCACCAGGTGGGTGAAGAAGCCCAGGTACTTGGTGTCGTAGCGCGAGTCGTCGGCGGCGGCCGGGCACAGGTTGCCGGCCGGCAGCGCCTGGTAGCTCGGCGCCGCGCCGGGGTCGGCGGCCAGGGTTGCCTGGGCCAGGCAGAGGCCGGCGGCCAGGGCGCTCAGGCGGAACAGTCGGGAAGTGCGGGTTTTCATACGTCTGGGTCCTCAGTCCTGGAGTTCGGCCTGGCTTTCCACGGGGTCGATCAGCACCGCCTTGTCCTGGCGCACCAGCAGGTCGAGGATCTGGTCCTGCTTCTCGCCGAGAACACCGGGCAGGCTGATGCCGGAGGATTTGGTCGGGGCAAGCATCGCCACCCGGTACAGTTCGAGGCTCAGCGGCGAATCCACCGAGAGCGGGCCGGAGCCGTTGCCGGCGAGCTTGCCGCCGACCACGATCAGCGAGACCTTGGTGTCGAATGGGTCGAGGGCGATGTTGCGGTCGGTGTTGGTGAGGTCCTTGATGTGGCCGTACACGCCGATCAGCTGGTTGCCCGCGGCGAGGTTCTCGTAGAGGCGGATGTTCACGCTGTTGCGCACGCGGATGCCGTGGCGGCGGTTGGCCAGGACCTGGTTGCCCCAGAGCAGGTTGTCGCCGCTCTCGTAGAGGGTGATGCCGTCGGAATGGTTGCGATAGACCTCGTTGTAGGCCACCAGGTTGCCCTCGCTGTTACGGTCGAGGACGATCCCGGAAAGCTTGTTCTCGTAGCTGCGGTTGTTGAAGATGAAGCTGTCGTTGACTTCCCGCGAGACGATGATGCCGTGCTTCTTCCTGGTCCCGTGGACGGTGTTGTCGGCGATGATCAGGCGGTGCGAACGGTCGTGCGGGTCGATGCCGTAGACGATGTTGTCGCGGTAGGTGTTGCCCTTCACCACCAGGTCGTCGGCCTCGTAGCAGTAGAAGCCGTACCAGCTGTCGACGATGGTCGAGTCGATCACCCAGCCCTTGGGGCGCGGGCGCTTCATCTGCTTGTCCATGCCCGGGCTGTACTGCGAGATGGAGATGCCGTAGGCCTTGGAGGCGTTGTAGCCGAAGCTCGTAAAGGTGCTGTTGCTCAGGTACACCTCGGCGCCGCCCCAGGAGATCAGGAACGGACGGAACTCGTTGGGCGTCTTGAACCAGGCCGGCTCCTTCTTCGATTCGCTCCAGCCGGTGACCTTGCTGTCGCGGACGAACAGCATGCCGTCGTTGACCAGGAACGCGCCGCGCTCCTGGGACAGGCGCAGTTCCTTGACCTGCTTGTCGATGTCGAGGGTCGCGCCCTGGCTGACCACGATCGGCAGGCGGGCGACGAACACCCCCGGCTCGACCTGTTCCAGCGCGCTGGCGGGAAGCTTGCCGGCGAGCTGGGCGAGGTTCACGTAGCCGCCTTCGATGAAGATCGCCTGGGGCATCTGGCGCTGGCGCTTGACCCATTCGGCGAGGCGGTTGCTGCCACCGGTGAACTCCTTCAGCGGCTGCTGCTGGACCATGCGCTGCACGCTGGCGCGGCCACCCGGCTTGCGCACGATCTTGGCTTCCACCGCGGCGGCGGTATAGCCGGAGAGGTCGGGCAGTTTCGGCGGGTCCAGGTGCAGCGGTTCGGCCGGCGCGGTGGTCACCGTGTAGTTGCCGGTTTCCTTCAGGCCCTGGGTCAGGCCCGGCTCGTTGCCGGCCTGCGCCGGGACCGGCTGCGGTTTCTCCACCGGCTGCGCCGCCCACGCCTGGCCGTGCAGCAGCACCGCGCCGAGCATTGCCGCGGCCAGCGGGCGCAGGCGCGGGAGCCGGCGGCGGGGGATCGAAAGGGAAATGTCGGGCATGTCCGGTTTCCTCGCGGGGCTCAGAAGCGCCAGATGAAGTCGACGAAGGCGCGGTGCATGGTCGAGTCGGTGCCCGGCCCGTAGGCGTCGCCCGGCTTGAACAGGCCGCCGCGGAAGCGGATCAGCGCCGAGGGCTCGTCGACGTATTGGCTCATCGAGGCCGGCAGCAGGCCTTGCTTGAAGTACTTGGTCACCACCAGGTCGAGTTCCTGGCCGATGTCCTTCTCGCCCGGTTGCAGGGCGGCGTTGATGCCGCTGGTGCCGATGTCGGAGTCGTCGTCGACGCGCCAGAACTTGTGGTAGACCAGGCTCGCGTCGTAGTCCTCGCGCAGTTGCCAGGAGCCGAACAGGGTGGCTGCCTGGAGGTTGCTCAGTTCGCCGCGGAAGGCTTCGCCGAAGCGGTGCACGCGCGAGCGGGTGCCGGTGAAGTTGGAGCGGTTGCTCTCCAGCCCGGTCTGCTGGAACTGCTCCTCGCCGTCCTTGCCACCGCCGCTGCCGCGGGCGTAGCCGACGCCGGCCTTCCACTGCTCGTCGATGTTCCAGCGCAGGCCGAGGTCGACGCCGAAGGCATTGACGTCGCCGCTCTGCTTGCCGGTGGCGATGCGCCGGTCGTCGACCGTGGTGGTGGTCAGGTTGTCGCGGTCGCCGGTCAGCCAGGTGGCGCTGGCCCAGTAGTTCAGCGGCATGCTCGAACGATAGTTGTAGGCATCGCCGGTAGCCTCGATGCCGAGCCAGGTGAGCTGGCCGGTATAGGTCTTGTCGAGGTTGTCGACTTCCTCGCCGGGGCGGCGCAGGTGGCCGCTGTCGTCGGCGTGATGGATGCGCACGCCGATGCGGTGGTGCGGCGCCCACTGGGTGGAGATGTCGCCGAACACATGGGTGCGGTCCTTGTCCTCCGGAGCCAGTTCGTCGAGGTCGGTACGGTATTCGCTGAAACGCTGGGCGACCCCGGCGTGGGCGTTGAGCAGGGTGGTCTCGAAGCTCCAGTTCAGCGCCTCGATGTTGGTGTCCTGCCACTGGCCGCTGTCTTCCCGCAGGCGCTGGCGGCCGAAGCGCAGGTGCTCGCCGGGGTAGGCGGTGAGGCCGGCGTAGTCGACCCAGAATTCGCGTGCGGCGAGGTAGCTCTTGTCCGGCTCGCGACCGTCGTTGCGGCTGTTGTTGCCGTCGTCGGTGTCCGATTGCAGGGTGTCGGTCTCGATGGTGTCGGTGGCGGCCACCGCCTGGCCCATGAAGTAGGCGCTCCAGTCGCCCCACTGGCCGAAGGCCCAGGGCCGCAGGTCGATACCGATGTCGTTGAGGGTGCCGCCGGGAGCGGTGCCGAGGTCGCGATCGTTTTCCGATTCGCCGGTGATCTTCACGTCCAGGCCGAAGTTCTTCGGTGCCTCGCCGCTGCCGGCGGCGAACGCCGGTGCGCCGAGCAGCAGGGCGATGGCCAGGGACAGGGCGCGCGGCGCGAAGGACGGCCGCGGGTTGACGGAACGGGAGCTGTTCATAGGCTTTCTGGCTCTTCTTCGTTGATCGGCGAGTCCTGGCTCTGCAGCAGGCTGACGGTGGCCTGCCAGTTGTTGCCGCGGCTCTGTTGTTCGCGCTTGAGCAATTGCTGCGCCTGGCTGCGTTCGGCCGGCGGCAGTTGCGCTTCGATCTGCCCGAGCAGGTCGCTGGCCTGCGGTACCTGCTGCTGCACGGCGAGCTGGCCGAAGACGTAGGCATTGACCCGGTTCGGCTGGATACCGCGGCCCTGCGACCAGAGCTGGGCCAGGGCCATGTCGGCGCTGGCCTGGCCAGCGCGGGCGGCGAGGATCAGGTGGTCGACGGCCTTCTGCGGATAGACCTTGCCGAGGAAGCCGCGGCGGTAGATCTGTCCCAGGTAGTAGTTGGCCTGGGGTTCGCTGGCGGCGGCCTTGAGCAGGTGCCGCTCGGCCTTGCGCGGGTCCTGCGGCGCCCACTTGCCGTCGTAGTAGAGGCGCCCGAGGAGCAGTTCGGCGCGTGGCTGGGCGGCGTCCTGGGCGTTCTTCAGGTAGCCGAGCATCTTTTCCAGGTCGCCCTGGTCGGGATAGTCGTAGAGCAGCTTGGCCAGGCTGACCCAGGCCGCGGGGTAGCTCGGCGCGATCTCTTCCAGCAGCGCCTGGGCGGTCTGCGGGTCGGGCTGGCCGAGTTCGCCGTCGGCGAGCACCCCGGCCACCGAGTCGACCCGCTCGCCGGGCACCCGGCCGGCCTTGTAGGCGGCGCGCAGCTGTTCGAGCAGGGCCTTCTGTTTTTCCGCGTTGCCCTGCATCTGGTAGACCGTGGCCAGTTCGTACCAGCACACGTCCATGCGCCGCAGCCAGCGCTGGCAGACCTGCTCGATCTCGCCCAGGTGCTGGGCGTAGGTGCCCTGGGTGCGGTAGAGGATGATCTGCGCCAGGTCGGCCTGCGGCAGTCCGCGCGCGCGCCACTGGTCGATGCGCTGCTGCGGGTCGATTTCCGGCCAGGACTGCGGGTATTGCAGGTAGAGCACGATGAGCGGCACCAGGGCACTGTCCTCGCCCTGGTCGAAGGCCTGGCTGAGCAGGCGCTCGGCCTCGCGGTGCTCGGCGTCGCTGGCGCCGGGCTTGGCCGCCAGCCACTTGCCAAGGCGCGCGCGGGCCCGCGGCGAGGTCTGCGCGGCCTCGCGGTAGAGCTTTTCGGCCTTGGCCTGCTGGGCGCTGTCGCCGCTGGCGACCTGCATGTCGGCGAGGCCGACCTGGGCGTCGGCGTAACCCATCGCGGCCAGGGCCTGGTAGTTGCTCTGGGCGGTGGCGAGGTCGCCGCGTTCCAGGGCCTCCTGGGCCAGGCGCTGGTCGGGCAGTCCGGCGCAGCCGGCGGCCAGGGCGATGGCCGAGGCCAGCAGCAGGTGCCGGGATGCCAGGGGCAGGGGAGGGAGGATGGGCATCTTCATGGTCGGGTACCGGTCAGCGAGCGGTGGCCAGGGTCACGGCCTTGTTCAGCAGGGTGCGGCCGGGCAGGCCGCCGATGCTGACCTCGGCCGGGCGGCCGGCGTACTGGGCGTCGAGCGGCTGGTCGGGCTGGATCTGCACGCGGATTTCCGAGGACAGGTCGCCGTCCACCGGCGCGGTGTTGACGATGCGGCCGCTGCGGTTGACGCCGTCGCCGGCGACCTGGAAGTTCACCCGGGTGCCCGGCGCCAGCTCGGCGGCGTTGCGGTAGGGGAAGCGCGCCTCGATGCTGGCCACGCTGTCGCGCGGCGCGAGGGTGAAGATCACCTGGCCCTTGTTGGCGTATTGCCCGTCGGCTACCAGTTGCTGGACCACGCGGCAGTCGCAGGGGCTGGTCAGGGTCCCTTTCATCTGGTGGCCGAAGAGCTTCTCGATGTTGCCCGGGTTGAGCTGCTCCTCGGTCAGGTTGCCCTTGAGCATGTCCAGCAGGTTGGCCGAGAAGGTGGCGATCGGCGCGCCTTTGGCGACTTCCGCGTTGGGCCCGAGGAGGCTCTGCACGGTGCCCTCGCGGGGCATGGTGATCTGCTGGTTGGGGACGCTGACCACGCCGGAATCGGCATGGGTGACGAAGTACAGGTTGTACATCTGGTTGAGGATGAAGGCGAAGGCGCCGACCCCGACGACGAAGATCGCGGTGCTCAGGGTCACCGCCCGGACCCGGCCGAAGAAGCCCATCCCGCCGTTGCCGCCGCCCTGCTTGCGGGCCTTGGTGAAGTTCTCGCGCTGGAGGGTATTGAGCATGTCGCCGACGCCGATCACCTCGCCAGCCAGGTAGGAGGTGATCAGGTAGCGCAGGGCCGCCACCTCGCGCGGCTTGAGGTTCTGGAACTCGCAGCCGACGCGGCGGCTGGCGGGGTCCACCGAGCGCACCTGGAACTCCACTTCGAGGGAAAAGCTGATGCTGTCGACCTGGAACAGCAGCTTGCCCTTGTACAGGTCGCCGGGCTGGATCGGCGCGCCGCTCGCGGTGAAGGCGAAGCCGCCGGCGGAGAGATCCAGCAGGCGTGCGTCGACGCCTTCGCGGTTGGCGCCGATGTAGCGGATGCGCGCCGGCAGCTTGACCCGGGCGAACTGGCGCTGGGCTTCGGATTCGTGCACGACGTTGACGTTGACGGCTGTATTCATGGTGTCGGGTCCTGTTCGGTCCAATCTGGGTCGATTTGCGCGCGGGCCGCGGCCCTGGCGTTGTCCGTAGTCGATTCGGTGGTCATACGATGGTCAGCAGCACGGCGACGAAGATGCTGGCGGCAGAGAAGGTCATGGCCCGCGACGACCAGGCGTTGAACCAGCGCTGGAAGCTGGCCAGGCCGCGCTCCAGCTTGGTCGGCTGGCGGGTCCAGGACTGCCGGTCGAGGCGGAAGAACACGTAGATCTTCACCAGCGCGCCGACGATCTGGTTGTAATAGAGGATCAGCGGATAGGCCGGGCCGATGCGGTGTCCGGACAGCGAGAGGAGCAGGGTCAGCACCAGGCGGGTGAGGCCGATCCAGAGCAGGTACACCAGCAGGAAGGCGATGCTGTACTTGAGGCTGGCGAGGATCGCCACCACCAGGCCGAGCAGGCTGGTCCACATCGAGACGCGCTGGTCGAACAGCACCAGCATGGTGAACCAGCCCAGGCGCCGCGCGCCGAGCTTGAGCGCGCGCGAGTTCTGCCGCAGGTTGTTGCCGTACCAGCGGTACATCAGCTTGCGACTGGCCTTGATGAAGCTCTTCTCCGGCGGGTGCTCGACCGTGTTGATCGCCGCGTCGGGCACGTAGAAGGTGTCGTAGCCCAGGCGCATCAGGCTGAACCAGCTGGACTTGTCGTCGCCGGTGAGGAACTTGAAGCGACCCAGGCGCCAGTGCTCCAGGTGGTCGTTCTCGACGTCGGTGATGAACTCGGGGTTGGTCACCACCCGGGCGCGGAACACCGACATCCGTCCGGTCATGGTCAGCACGCGCTTGGACAGGGCCATCGAGCACATGTTGATGTGGCGCTGGGCGAAGCGCAGCTTGTGCCACTCGCTCATCACGTAGCCGCCCTGCACTTCGCAGAATTCATTGGTGGTGAGGCCGCCGACGTTGGGGAAGAGCTTGAACCAGGGCACGGTCTTCTTCACCACGCCGTGGTCGAGCACGGTGTCGCCGTCGATCACCGCGACCACCGCGTCGTCGTCCGGCAGGTGCCGGGAAATCGCGCGGAAGCCATAGGCCAGGCCGTCGCGCTTGCCGGTGCCGGGAATCCGCACGAAGTCGAGGCTGACCCGGTCCGGCGGGTTCATCTTCTCCCACAGAGAACGGACCAGGACCTCGTCGGACATCTCGACGATGGAGCAGACCACGGTGGTCGGGTAGCCGCTGTCGATGGCTTCGCGGATCACCGAGCGATAGACCATGGCAGTGGTCAGGGCGTCGATGCGGAAACTGGTGACCATCAGGAACACGTGCGACGGGTCGGCCGCGCTGCCCAACTGGCGCACGCGCCGGCGGTAGTACGGGTAGACCACGTGGAGGAACAGCATGCCGCGCAGGAAGTGCACGCCGCCCATGGAGTAGCGCCAGATGCCGACGGCGCCGACAAGCAGGATGAAATCCTTGGAGTCGGCGTCGAACACGGTCTTCGGCACTGCCAGCGCGAGCACCATCAGCAGGCTGAGGAACACCAGCCAGCCGGTGGCTTCGGCGAGGCCACGTTTGTAAGTTTCCATCATCAGTTCCATCGGGCTGGGGACCTTGGCCTCGACGCCGGCGTGCGCTTGTTGTTGTTATGGCGCACGCCGCGGAGACGGCCTTCGGTCCGAGGGCGATAAAGAGGTTCTTTACCGGCTCACGGGGCCAGGGGGCGGCCCGCTACCAGCAGATGCCCTCGGCCTGGGCAGTGGTGGTGTGCGGCATGAAGCCCACCAGGTCGACCAGCTTCTTGCCGCTCGGGGTCTTGTTCACCAGGTCGACGAACAGCTCGTCGCCATTGCCCAGCACCAGCACATCGGAACTCGCCACCACTTCGTCGAGGTCGGAGACCAGCAGCGAGGAGACGTGCGGGATCTTCGACTCGATGTATTCCTTGTTGGCCCCGTGGACACGCGCGTATTCGACGTTGCGGTCGAAGATGCGCAGCTCGTAGCCCTTGCCGATGAGCATCTCGGCCAGCTCCACCAGCGGGCTTTCGCGCAGGTCGTCGGTGCCGGCCTTGAACGACAGGCCGAGCAGGCCGACCTTGCGGGTGTCGTGGCTGGTGATGAGGTCGAAGGCCTTCTGCACCTGGTTGGAGTTGCTGCGCATCAACGAACCGAGCATCGGGTGCTCGACGTCCAGCTGGCTGGCACGATAGGTGAGGGCGCGTACGTCCTTGGGCAGGCAGGAGCCGCCGAAGGCGAAGCCGGGACGCATGTAGTAGCGCGACAGGTTGAGCTTGTGGTCCTGGCAGATCACGTCCATCACCTCGCGGCCGTCGACGCCGACCGCCTTGGCGATGTTGCCGATCTCGTTGGCGAAGGTGACCTTGGCGGCGTGCCAGACGTTGCAGGTGTACTTGATCATCTCGGCGACCTCGACGGTCTTGCGGATGATCGGCGCGTCCAGCTCGCGGTAGATTTCCTCGAGAAGGTCACCGGTCTGCTTGTCCAGTTCGCCGATCACGGTCATCGGCGGGAAGTCGTAGTCCTTGATCGCGGTGCTCTCGCGGAGGAACTCGGGGTTGGTGCCGACGCCGAAGTCGACCCCGGCCTTCTTGCCCGAGCAGTCCTCGATCAGCGGGATCACCACGTTGTTGACGGTGCCCGGCAGTACGGTGCTGCGCACCACCACGGTGTGGCGTTCGGACTTCTCGCGGATGGCGAAGCCGATCTCGCGGCAGACGGTCTCGATGTAGCCCAGGTCCAGGTCGCCATTCTTCTTGCTCGGCGTGCCGACGCAGATGAACGATACGTCGGAGTCCAGCACGGCCTTCTTGAAGTCGGTGGTGCCCGACAGCCGTCCGGTCTGCCGGCCTTGCTGCAACAACGCTTCCAGGCCCGGTTCGACGATGGGCGACTTGCCCTGGTTGATCAGGTCGATCTTGGTACTGGAGACATCCACACCAATGACTTCATGACCGCGTGCCGACAGGCAGCCAGCACATACTGCGCCGACATAGCCCAAACCAAAGATGCTGATTCGCATCGCATTCACCTCGATTGTTTGTCGCGCCGTTAATGAGGTGGTCGTATGGCCACTTCCCTATCTGGCGAGCCGTTACTACGAGCCCCGATCCAGAGCCCTTGATCCGCCTTCAGGCAGTTTCGAATAGAGTGCTTGGTTATTCGGCACTCTAATAGGGCAAGTTATAAGTTCATGCCCTTTAATGTTTCAGGTGGGTTTCAATAACGGTGCATAACCCGACCTTGGATGCTTCGTTTTAGTTCGGTCCATAGAATTCAAGTTTCTAAAGGTCTTTAATTTCAATAGGTTGAGTTTGTCCCTCGGAGCGGGGTCCGATTATTCGAGACGGTTTCAAGTTGCTCTGCCCATAACTATCGATAGGCATCGCGGTGATAGGATGTTTTCTCTGCGAGGGAAGTTCCGGCCGTTTGTCCCGCTCGCGAAATATTTGGAAATATCCGTTTGATATCACTTGATACCAACTTGATGGCCTTTTCATTAAATGCTGACAATGGCCACTGGTTGCAGAATGCATGGCGGCTGAAAGTTCCGCGTCACCGGAATGAAACAGAAGCCGCTTTTACCGCCTTAAGCAAACCTTAAGGATTCCTTAATCTTCGACCCATGCACTTTGCAATCGTAATCTGCATGTGATGGCGGGAGGCTGGTAATGGCCAATGGATTACGCCGGAGATGGCATTTCCGCCTCGAATTGGGGAAAAGCCTGTGGGCTGGGCGTGAAAAAATGTGATGCAGTTCCGCATGACTTGCAGACGAACGGTTGAGTAGGCCTATTCGCCACAAGGGCTTTCCCTGGGAGAAAGGCGACGCAGTAGAGGTATCGGAGGGACGAACGGTAGCGCCAGGAGGCGTCGGCGTGCCGAAAGAGGAGCGGCCCGCCAGGACGGCGGGCCGGGGAGGTCAGTCTTGCGGGGCGTCCCTGAGGAATACCAACTGATCCGGGCCGGACTGCTCGGCGCTGAAGTAATAGCCGTGGGCATTGAAGTCCTTCAGCCCGGCCGGGTCGCGCAGGCGCTCGCGGATCACGTAGCGAGCCATCATGCCGCGAGCCTTCTTGGCGTAGAAGCTGATGATCTTGTACTGGCCGTTCTTCAGGTCCTTGAACTCGGTGTCGATGACCCGCGCTTGCAGCGCCTTGCGCTTCACCGCGCCGAAGTACTCGTTGGAGGCCAGGTTGAGCAGCACATCGTCGCCCTGGGCGGCCAGCGCTTCGTTCAGCCACTGGCTGATACGCTCGCCCCAGAAGGCGTAGAGATCCTTGCCACGGGCGTTGGCCAGGCGGGTGCCCATTTCCAGTCGATAGGGCTGCATGAGGTCGAGCGGGCGCAGCACGCCGTAGAGACCGGAGAGCATGCGCAGGTGGTCCTGGGCGAAGGCGAAATCGTCCTCGCCGAAGTCTTCCGCGTTGAGGCCGGTGTAGACATCGCCCTTGAAGGCGAGCAACGCCTGCTTGGCGTTCTCCGGGGTGAACTCCGGATGCCAGCTGGCGTAGCGAGCGGCATTCAGGCCGGCGAGCTTGTCGGAAAGCTTCATCAGTTCGCTGATCTGCAGCGGGGTGAGCTGGCGCAATTGCTGGATCAGTTCCTGCGCGTGGTCCAGGTATTGCGGCTGGGTGAAGCGGTGGGTGACCGGCGGGGTCTCGTAGTCCAGGGTCTTGGCGGGGGAAATCACCATCAGCATCGTTCAGGCTCCTCGAATCGTCGGGCGATTGTAGGGGCTGGAGACGCCCGGCTCCACCTATGCGCTCGATAGGGAAAGGCGCCGCCGACCGAACGACGCCGAGGTATCAGGCCTGGACGGGAGCGAGATGCGCGGCGACGCTACCCCGGGCGGCGAACACCACCAGGTGGTCGGCGGCGACGCGGATACCGACGTCATCGCCCGGCTGGTGGTCGGCATGGCTGGGGAAGATCGATTCCAGCTGGGTACCGGTGGGCAATTGCAGGCGGTACAGGGTGGCGGCGCCGAGGAAGGTCTTGCCGACGATCCGCGCCTTCAGCTCGCCCTGCGGCGCGTGCACCAGGTCGTCCGGGCGCAGCAGGACGTCCACCGCGCTGCCGGAAGGCAGGTTATAGGCACGATTGCCGCGGATCACGCCGAGTTCGGTCCGCACCGTATCGGGGCTAAGCAACTGGCCGCGAATGAAGTAGCCCTGGCCGACGAAGCTGGCGACGAAGGGCGTCAGCGGCTCGTGGTAGAGGTTGTAGGGGGTGTCCCACTGTTCCAGGTGACCTTCCTTGAACACGCCGATGTGGTCGCAGACGGCGAAGGCTTCTTCCTGGTCGTGGGTCACCAGGATCGCGCTGGTGCCGCGTGCCTTGAGGATCTCGCGAACCTCCTGGCTGAGGCTGCGGCGCAGTTCCACGTCGAGGTTGGAGAAGGGTTCGTCGAGCAGCAGCAACAGCGGTTCGGGCGCCAGCGCGCGGGCCAGGGCCACCCGTTGTTGCTGGCCGCCGGAGAGTTCGTGGGGGTGGCGCGCGGCGAGGTGGCCGAGCTTGACCAGCTCCAGAAGCTCGCGCACCAGGCGCTCGCGTTGTGGATGCTTGCGGATGCCGAAGCCGACGTTGTCGGCCACGCTGAGATGCGGGAACAGCGCATAGTCCTGGAACACCATGCCGATCCGGCGTTTCTCCGGCGCCAGGGTGAAGCCGGGACGCGAGATGACTTCGCCGCCCAGCTCGATCTGCCCGGCCAGCACCGGTTCGAAGCCGGCGATGGCGCGTAGGGTGGTGGTCTTGCCGCATCCCGAAGGACCCAGCAGGCAGCCGATGTCTCCGGCATTGAGGTGCAGGTCGAGATCCTGCACCACTTTCTGCGAGGCGTAGCCGCAGGCGAGATCTTTCAGGTTCAGCAGCAGGTCGTGGCTCATGGGCTCAGGCGTAATGGGCGTGTTCGATCAGCAATTCGAGGAGGGCCTTCTGCGCGTGCAGACGGTTCTCTGCCTGGTCCCAGGCTACCGAGCGCGGGTCATCCAGCAACTCTTCGCTGATTTCCTCGCCGCGGTGGGCCGGCAGGCAGTGCATGAATAGTACATCGTCGGCGGCCCCATCGAGCAACGCGGCGTTCACCTGGTAGGGGCGGAACAGGGCGATGCGCGCGGCGGCTTCGTCTTCCTGGCCCATCGAGGCCCACACGTCGGTGCTCACCAGGTGCGCGCCGGCCACCGCCTCGCGCGGGTCGCGGACGATGCGCAGGCGGTCGCCGGCAAGGGCGACGAACTCGGCCTTCGGCTCGTAGCCCTCGGGGCAGGCCACGCGCAGCTGGAAGTCGAACTTCAGCGCCGCTTCTATATAGCTGTTGCACATGTTGTTGCCGTCGCCGATCCAGGCCACGGTCTTGCCCTGGATGCTGCCGCGGTGCTCGTGGAAGGTCTGCATGTCGGCGAGCAACTGGCAGGGGTGCAGGTCGTCGGACAGGCCGTTGATCACCGGCACCTTCGAGTGCGCGGCGAATTCCGTCAGGGTGGCGTGGGCGAAGGTGCGGATCATCACGCCGTCGAGCATCCGCGACATGACCCGGGCGCTGTCGCCGATCGGCTCGCCGCGGCCGAGCTGGGTGTCGCGCGGGGAGAGGAAGATCGCCTGGCCGCCGAGCTGGATCATCCCGGCTTCGAAGGACAGGCGGGTACGGGTCGAAGCCTTCTCGAAGACCATGCCCAGGACCCGGCTCTTCAGCGGCTCGTAGAGCACGCCTCGGTTGCGCAGGTCCTTCAGCTCGCTGCCGCGGCGGATCAGACCGATCAGCTCTTCGGGGCTGTAATCCATAAACGAGAGAAAGTGCCGTACGCTCATCGCTGACTACCTTTTATTTTTACTGCTGGCCGAGGCACTGGCCGGCTTTCGCGAGAGAAAACGGGACTGGACCTGCGGCGGGACCGCAACGTGCGGGAAAATAGGGGAAGGCGCGATCTTATAAGGAAATGTCGCGGAAACACAAGGAGGGGCCTGGAGGGCGCGGGTTACGGGGTTTTCCCCGGTCTTCGCGGTTGTCCCGCCCAAAGTCCCGCCTCGTCTGTCTATCGGTTGGGCGGAGCGACGCTTTATGCTGTGGGCGCCCGAATGCCTTCATGGAGGAGGCGGGTTTCGGACCAGGGAGGTCGAACATGCACACGGGAGAAACACTCGCTGCCGAGCCGCCGGCACGGCCATTGCGCCAATCGCGGCTGGGCGGCCTGTCGCTGTTCCTCGCCCTGGCCGGGGTCGCCATCGCGCTGGCGGTGATGGCGCTGGCACTCGGCGAGCGGATCGACCTCAGCGACGAGAACCATCTGCTCGGCCTGTTCGCCGCCTTGCTGGCGGTCTTCGCGGTATCGACCTGCGGCCTGGTGCTGGGCCTGGCCGGCCTGCTCAGGCGCAGCCGCAAGCGTCACCTGGCCCTGGCCGGCATCGTCCTCAACCTGTCGTGCCTGCTCTGGGGCTGGCATGCGCTGAGCACGGCGGCGGCCGCGATCCTGATGCTCCTGGGGCAAACCGGGTTGTCGTTCCTCAGCGCCCTGGCGGTGCTGTTCGGCATGATCTTCTTCCGCCAGGCCTGACCCGTTCAGCGACTGTGCGCAGGCAGCCTGGGCGCCCGCGGTTCGGCCGCTCGTTCATCGGATTGCCGCATTGCGGCCATTCGTCGCGGATTTGCAGGGGGAGGGGCTCAGCCGGGGAAGGAGGGTGCGAGAGGAGCAAAAGGTGAGCCCCGGAGGTGCGGATCTCCGGGGCTCGTGCGGCACGGTGGTGCGGGCACCGGGTCGCGATCAGCGCTGGAAGGGATAGTACAGCGCTGGATGGACAGTATAGCGCTATGCATTTCGCATGAATCCTTTAGTTAGGTCTTTTTCTCATATTTGCGGCGGTTTCGTGACCGAGGGCAATGAAGTGGCTTCTTCCCCTTGCCGCCCGCCGGAACCCATCCAACGGGTGGCATGCCCTCGTAACCGAAGTCAGAAACGCCAGTCGACGGCCAGTCCGACACCGTGGTCCTTCTCGCGGCTGCCCAGCAGGCCGTTGTAGCCCAGCCGCACGCTCACTTCGCGATTCACCGCGAGGCTGGCGTCGACGCCGAGCAGCGCGGCGTCGCGGGACAGGGCCACGCTTTCCACGCTGAATGGCTGGCTGCCGCTAGCGAACGCCAGGTGGCGTTGCGGGGTGGTGTCGCTCAGGTTGTGGCGCCAGCCGAGGGTGCCGGAGAGCGCCAGGCGGCGTTCGGCATCCAGCTCGAAATGCCTTTTCGCGCGCAGGCCCAGGGTGGTGAAGACGGCGTCCAGGTTGTCGTCGCCACCCTTCAGGGCCGCGGCGCTGCCGTGTTCGCGGAAGTCATCGCTGGCGACGTGCACGTAGGCCAGCCCGGCGAAGGGTTCCAGCTCCAGACTGCGCCAGCCCAGCGCGTAGGCGGCCTCGGCGAACAACTGGCTGCTCTGTGCGTCGAGCTTGGCCTTCTGCTTGCCGGCCATGGCGCCGTATTGCAGGTCGCGCTTGACCTCGGCGCGGTGCCAGGCGTGCGCCGCGCCGAGGCTCAGGCGCCATTGCTGCAATTGCCGGCCGAGGTAGGCGCCGAGGTGGTAGCTGTCGATGCTGGCGGAGGATTGCAGGCTGCTGTCCATGTTCAGCGAGCTGTTGCTGTAGCCGGCCACCAGGCCGAGGCGCGTGTCGCTGGCGACCTGGCTGTCGACCCCGAGCAGGAAGCCGCCGACCGAATGCCGGTAGCCTTCGCTGCCGTGGCTGCCATCGGCGCTCTTGCCCCAGGAGCCGAGCGCCTTGAACCAGCCTTCGGGAGCCTCCCCGCCGGCCTCGCCGTCGCTGGCCTGGCGCAGGCGTTCGCCGACGCTGTCGCGCAGATGGCGGCTGTCGTTGAGCAACAGGCCGGCGAGCGCCGGGTAGATTTCCCCTGACAATTGCTGGAAGGCCCGTTGGGCGGTTGCGGCGTTTTCCGACAGGAGCAGGCTTTCGTAGACCGGGTTGCCGGCGCCGAGCGTTTCCACGGCGCCAGCGACCGCCGCCTGGTTGGGCGTCTGCGCGACGCTGGCGAGGGCGGTACCGTTGCGTCCGATATCCAGGCGGATGGCGTTGGCCGCGTAGTCCAGGGTGCCGCCGAGGAACAGGTAGTTCGGCAATACCGCGTCGAAGCGCCCGTCGATGCCGCCGGCGGCGTCGAGGATATCGTAGCGGCGGCCGACCAGGCTCTCGACCTGGGACTGGCTGAGCAGGTCGGGGCTGTTTTCCATGGCCAGGGTGACGTTGCCGCCCGCGATGCTCGCCTTGCCGCTGGCGACGATCCGGTCGCTGGCGCTTTCCGAAAGCTCCACCGCGTAGGTCGAGCCTGACTCGAAGCGCAGGTCGCCGGCGACCTCCAGGGTGCCGATGGAGTTGCCCGCCGCCACCGTGCCGCCGGAGCGCGCCAGCAGGCCGCCGACCCTGCCGCTGCCGCCGAGGGTGCCGCCGGCATTGACTTCGACGGCGGACAGCAGCGAACCGTCGACGCTGAGCAGGCCGCCATCGATCAGGGTCGGTCCGCGATAGGTGCTGTCGCCGCTCAGGACCAGGCTGCCGGCACCGGCCTTGACCAGGCTGCCCTGGTACCGGCGCTGGGCGGCGGCCTGGTCGCGGGCCATGCCGATGGCATAGTCGGTGCGTTCCTGCTGGCTGGCGCCGGCCGGCAAGCCGTTTTCCCAGCCCTTGTCCTTCAGCGTCCGCTGCCAGGCCGCGTGCTCGGCGGCGTCCTCGGCCTGGCGCTGGAGCAGGGCGCTATCGGAAATCGGGTTGCTCCATTCGTCGCGCAGGCCGGCCGGGAGGTTGGCCTCGAAGCGGCCGAGCAATTGTCCAGGCCCATGCATCGCCCGACCGAGATCCGGCACGCCCCAGCCGACGGTGTCGGTGGGGGCGCCGGTCGGCGTGCCGTCGAGCTGGGTGGCGGTGGTCAGCAGTACCTGCAACGCCTGCTCGTTATTCAGGTACGGATAGCGCTGCATGACCAGGGCCAGCGCGCCGGTGGCGTGGGGCGCGGCCATCGAGGTACCGGACTTGTTGGCGTAGCCGCCGCCGGGCATGGTGCTGTTGATCAGGCGGCCGGGCGTGGTGATGCACCAGTACTTGGCGATGCCGCAGCGGTTGTAGCGCTGGCCGTTCTGCTGGTCGAGGCCGGACACGGCCAGCCAGTGGCCTTCCAGGTCCGGCTGGAAGTAGGGCAGGGCGGAGCGCACGCTGGCGTTGGCGTAGCCGCTGTTGCCGGCGCTGAAGACGTTGATCACGCCCTGGCGGGAGACGCCGGCGGCGGCGTCCAGCCAGGTGGAGCGCCCGTAGTGCTGGGCATAGGCGGCGTGCAGGCCGTCGAGGGTCTCGTAGCTGACGTCCTTGGGCTGGCTGCCCCAACTGTTGTTGATCGCCCGCACCCCGGCGTCGGCCAGCGCCTGGTAGGCGGCCTTGAAATAGTTCGGGTCGGGCGTCGGGCCGAACAGGAAGCTGTCGTTCTGGTTGGTGTTGGCGACGTACACCTGTGCCGCGTAGGCCACCCCGTGCATGCCGACGCCGTCGCGCGAGGCGCCGAGGGTGCCGCCGACGTGGGTGCCGTGGGAGTCGTTGTTGCCGTTCATCGCGCCGCTGACGCTGAACGGCGTGCCGTCGACATAGGTGCCGCTGGCCGTCACCGGCTGGTAGCGCGAGGCGGGGGTATCCGGATGGCTCGGGTCGAAACCGGAGTCCATCTCGCCGATCTTCACGCCCTGGCCGTCGATACCGGCGGCATAGGCCTGGTCGGCCCGCATCCGTTCCAGGCCCCAGTCCTGCTGGTATTCGGCGGAGCGCCAACTGGCCGGATCGCCGGGCCGACCGGCTTCGACATAGGCGGCCGTGGCCGGCTGGGCGATCCAGGCGCCCAGCAGCAGGGCGGCTGACAACGAGGTGGGGCGAGGGCGGAAGGAGCGGTTGTCGGTCATGCGGTCTCCACGCTTTATTGGTCTTGTCGGACAGGGGCGGACTCGAAGAGACAAGGTTTAGCACCGGCTTTCGCCGCGCCGGAATTCCCAGGTGGATAGTTGACAGCCGGACAAACGGCACGCTTCCCCTCTACCGCGCCCATCGGCCAGCCTGATGCCTGGCGATTCAGCCGACTGACGCTGCTGGCGCGGCGGCGGAAGGCGCCGCATAGTGCCGATTCGACGACTAGACCGGTCGTCTGGTCCTCGCGTACGTACCGGGCCGCGGCGGCCGGCGACGACAATGAAGAGGCGAGCCATGAGCAAGACCCTCCACTACCGTGCGTGCCATCTCTGCGAGGCCATCTGCGGGCTCGCCATCGAGACCGAGAGCGACGAGGGCGGCGTGCCGCGGATCCGCTCGATCAAGGGCGACCCGCAGGACAGCTTCAGCCGCGGCCATGTCTGTCCCAAGGCGGTGGCCCTGCAGGACATCCAGGACGACCCCGACCGCCTGCGCCAGCCGTTGCGCCGGGTCGGCAGCGAGTGGCAGCCGATCGGCTGGGACGAGGCCTTCGCGCTGGTGGCCAGCCGCCTCGGCGAGATCCGCGAGCGCCATGGCAACGATGCGGTGGCGGTCTACCAGGGCAATCCGAGCGTGCACAACTACGGCCTGATGACCCATAGCAACTACTTCCTCGGCCTGCTGAAAACGCGCAACCGCTTCTCCGCGACTTCCGTCGACCAGTTGCCGCATCACCTGGTCAGCCAGCAGATGTACGGCCATGGTTTATTGATCCCGATCCCCGACATCGACCACACCGACTTCATGCTGGTGCTCGGCGGCAACCCGCTGGCGTCCAACGGCAGCATCATGACCGTGCCGGACGTGGAGAAGCGCCTGAAGGCGCTGAAGGCCCGCGGCGGCCGGCTGGTGGTGGTCGATCCCCGGCGCAGCGAGACCGCGGCTATCGCCGACCGGCACCTGTTCATTCGTCCCGGCCAGGATGCGGCGCTGTTGCTCGGGATACTCAACACCCTGTTCGAGGAGAACCTCGGTCGCCCCACGCCGCTGCCGGTCGACGGGCTGGAGCGGGTGCGCGAGGCGGTCGCGGTCTTCGACGCCGAGTCCATGAGCGTGCGCTGTGGCGTGCCGGCCGAAAGCATTCGCCAACTGGCGCGGGATTTCGCCGCCGCCGAACAGGCGGTCTGCTATGGCCGGATGGGCGTTTCCACCCAGGCCTTCGGCACGCTCTGCCAGTGGCTGGTGCAACTGATCAACCTGGTCACCGGCAACCTCGACCGGGTCGGTGGCGCGCTGTGCACCTCGCCGGCCCTGGACCTGGTGGCGAGTACCTCGGGTGGCCACTTCGGCCGTTGGCGCAGCCGCGTCTCGGGGCTGCCGGAATATGGCGGCGAACTGCCGGTCGCGGCATTGGCGGAAGAAATCCTCGGCGAAGGCGAGGGGCAGGTGCGCGCGCTGGTCACGGTAGCCGGCAACCCGGTGCTGTCCACGCCCAACGGGAGGCGGCTCGAACAGGCGCTGGACGGCCTGGAGTTCATGCTCAGCATCGACCTCTACATCAACGAGACGACCCGCTACGCCGATCTCATCCTGCCGCCCACTGCGCCGCTGGAGCACGATCACTACGACACCACCTTCAACGTCTTCGCCGTGCGTAACGTGACCCGCTTCAACGAGGCCGTGCTGCCGCGTCCCGAGGGTGCGTTGCACGACTGGGAGATCTTCGTCGGCCTGGCGAGGGCCTTCGCCGCACGCAACGGCCTGGAGCTGAAACCGACCCTGGAGCCGCAGCAGATGATCGACCTCGGCCTGCGCGCTGGCGCCTACGGCGACCGTTCCGAGCACAGGCTGAGCCTGGCCACTCTGCGCGAACATCCCCACGGCATCGACCTCGGGCCGCTGCGGCCGAACCTGGCGCCGCGCCTGAAGACCGCCGACCAGCGCATCCAGGCCGCGCCGTCGCTGTTCGTCGACGACCTGCAACGCTTCGCCGCACAGCCGCTGCCTGCGTCAGACCAGTTGCTGCTGATCGGACGACGCCACGTGCGCAGCAACAATTCCTGGATGCACAACTACCATCGCCTGGTGAAGGGCAAGCCGCGTCATCAGTTGCTGATGCACCCGCGGGACTTGGAGGGTCGCGGCCTGGTCGACGGGCAACGGGTGCGGGTGCGCTCGCGGGTCGGCAGCGTGGAGGTGGAGGTGGCGGCGAGCAGCGAGATGATGCCCGGGGTGGTCAGCCTGCCGCACGGCTGGGGCCACGCGCGGCCCGGCGTGCAACTGGCGATCGCCCGCGCCCAGGCCGGCGCCAGCGCCAACGACCTGACCGACGAGCGTCATCTCGACCTGCTGTCGGGCAACGCCGCGCTCAACGGCCTGCCGGTGGAGGTGGAAGCGGCCTGAGCGGGTCGACGGAACGCGAGAGTAAAGCCGAGCGTCGCGCTAGGCTTTCCGATACAATAGCGGTCATTATTTGCCGAGTTACCGTGTCGAAACGTTCCTGTTGAGGTAAGCCATGGACATCATCGAAACCATTAAAGAGCAGATCGCCAACAACCCCATCCTGTTGTACATGAAGGGTTCGCCGAACGCCCCGCAGTGCGGTTTCTCCTCGCGTGCGGCCCAGGTGCTGATGGCCTGTGGCGAGAAGTTCGCCTACGTCGACATCCTGCAGAACCCGGAAATCCGCGCCAACCTGCCGAAGTACGCGAACTGGCCGACCTTCCCGCAGCTGTGGGTCAATGGCGAACTGGTCGGCGGCAGCGACATCCTCGCCGAGATGTTCGAGAAGGGCGAACTGCAGACCCTGGTCAAGGACGCGGCGGCCAAAGCCAACGCCTGATCCGCACATCCGACGAAGAGCCCCGCCTTGTGCGGGGTTTCTTTTTTGTCCGGAGAAACCAGCAAGGAAACCGGGAGCCTCCATGTCGGAAGTCAATCCTCGCCAGGGTCGCCTGGCCTGCATCTATTTCTTCGCCATGGCCGGGCTGGTCATCGGCAACCTGATGGGACGCATCCCGGCACTCAAGGAGCAGACCCAGCTGGACGAGCGCGCGCTCGGCCAGGCCCTGCTCGGTGTCGGGGTCGGTGCGCTCACGGCGTTCCCGTTGAGCGGTTTCCTGGTCCAGCGCATCGGCAGCCGCAGCGTAGTGATCGGCGGTTGCCTGATCATGCTGCTGGTATTTCCGCTGCTCGGCCTGAGCCAGGGCTGGTGGCAACTGGCGTTGGCCTTCTACGTGCTGGGCGTGAGCTTCGCCGGGATGGACGTGGCGATGAACATCCAGGCGGTGGATGTCGAGCGCCTGCTCGGCAAGCCCTGCATGTCCATGCTGCATGGCATGTACAGCCTCGGCTGCCTGGTCGGTGCGTTGAGCGCCGCGGCCCTGGCTGGACTGACGCCATCCTGGCATTTCCTCATTCTCACCGCCCTCGGCCTGCTGAGCCTGCCATTCTTCGTACGCGCGTTGCTTCCGCCGGACCCGAGCAAGGCGGGCGCGCGCAAGGGCGGCGGCTTCACCTTGCCGCCGCGGGCTTTGCTCGGCCTGGGCCTGCTGATTCTCTGCGCGTTCGTTTCCGAGGGCGGCGTGGCTGACTGGAGCGCGCTGTTCCTGCACAGCGTTCTGGATGCTTCCGAGCGGGTGGCGGCGCTGGGCTTCGCGGCGTTTTCCGCGGCGATGGTGGTGGGGCGGCTGTTCGGCGACCGCCTGCGCGGACGCATCGATGATGCGCCGTTGCTGCGCGGCCTGGGTTCGCTGGCCACGCTGGGCATGCTGGTGGCGCTGTTCAGCCCCTGGCCGGCACTGAGCATCGCCGGTTTCGGGGTGGTTGGCCTGGGACTGTCGGTGATGGTGCCGATCGTGATCAGCGCCGCCGGCAACCAGCCGGGCATCGATCCGGTGATCGGGGTCGCCGCCGTCTCTACCGTGGGGTATGGCGGACTGCTGATGGGACCGCCGCTGATCGGCCTGCTGGCCCACGAGATCGGCCTGCGCTGGGCATTGCTGGTACTGGTCGGTCTTTGCCTGTTGCTGGCACTGCGCGCCGATCTGGTCCGGCGCAGGCCGCGCAGCGCCTGAGGCTTTCTGGCGGGCAAGAAAAAAGCGCCGGCGGGGCAGGCCGCCGGCGCTTCGTCGTGGTTCCCGATCAGTCGTCTTCGTGCATGTGCGACTGCAGGTAGTTCTCCAGGCCGACTTTCTGGATCAGGCCCAGCTGGGTTTCCAAGTAGTCGATGTGCTCTTCTTCCGACTCCAGGATGTCCTTCAGCAGGTCGCGGCTGACGTAGTCGTGCACCTGCTCGCAATGCACGATGGCTTCGCGCAGGTCCTTGGTCGCCTTCAGCTCCAGGTTCAGGTCGCACTGCAGCATTTCCTGGGTGTTCTCGCCGATCAGCAGCTTGCCGAGGTCCTGCAGGTTGGGCAGGCCTTCGAGGAAGAGGATGCGCTCGATGAGCTTGTCGGCATGCTTCATCTCGTCGATCGACTCGTGGTACTCGTGGGCGCCGAGGCGCTTCAGGCCCCAGTCGTTCCACATGCGCGAGTGGAGGAAGTACTGGTTGATCGCGATCAACTCGTTGCCGAGGATCTTGTTGAGATGCTGGATGACTTTCTTGTCGCCTTTCATGCCGAATCCTGCCGTCGTAGTGGGTGTGATTCGCCAAGTTTGGCCGCGACGAAGCAGGGTGTCAAACCTAAGTTATTGAAATATAAGGGAAAAAGAATATGAATACGAATGTTTTCTTTCCGCGTTCTGCCGCTAAGTCATTGAATTGAAGGCATAAAAAAACCGGGCGCCAGGCCCGGTTCTTCTGAAAGAGGGATAAAAAATATTTTTCAGGCAGCGACGAATGCCGTAGTCCCGAACGCCGGTACCGGCTGGGCACTCTGCAGGTCGTTGAGGGTTTCGCGTACCACCTGCTTGGCCAGGCATGCACACTTGCCGCACTGGGTACCGACGCCGGTGGCTTCGCGAACCTCACGATAGCTGCAGCAGCCTTCGTAGATGGCATCGCGGATCTGGTTGTCGGTAACACCTTGGCAGAGGCAGACGTACATGGCGATCTGGCTACTGGGAAGTTGAGTTGGAAAAGATACTAATAATAATGAGAATGATTGTCAAAGTTCCCTGGAGCATTTTAGTCGGGTTTTTTTCGCCCCCCGACAAATGGCTTTGTCGGACAAAGACTTAGCGCCGGCAGGGGCGGGGTGTATGATGATCGATTCCCGGGGAACGGCGCCCCTGCCATCAAGGCTCCACGAGGAGCCGGCAGGCTGCGGTGCCGTCCTTCAACCTTCCGCTTAAAGGAGACATGGAATGAGCGTACTCGTAGGTAAGAAAGCGCCTGACTTCAACGTTGCCGCGGTACTGGGCAATGGCGAGATCGTCGAGAGCTTCACCCTGTCCGAGGCCATCAAGGGCAAGTACGGCCTGGTGTTCTTCTATCCGCTGGACTTCACCTTCGTCTGCCCGTCCGAGCTGATCGCCCTGGACCACCGCATTCCGGAGTTCCAGGCGCGCAACGTCGAGGTGATCGGCGTTTCCATCGACTCCCACTTCACCCACAACGCCTGGCGCAACACCCCGGTGGACAAGGGCGGCATCGGCGCCGTCAAGTACACCCTGGCGGCCGACACCAAGCACGAGATCGCCAAGGCCTATGACGTCGAATCCGACGGCGGCGTGGCCTTCCGTGGCGCGTTCCTGATCGACAAGGAAGGCGTTGTGCGCTCGCAGATCGTCAACGACCTGCCGCTGGGCCGCAACATGGACGAGCTGCTACGTCTGGTCGATGCCCTGCAGTTCCATGAGGAGCACGGCGAAGTCTGCCCGGCCAACTGGAAGAAGGGCGACAAGGGTATGACCGCATCGCCCGAAGGCGTGGCCAAGTACCTGGCCGAGAACGCCAGCAAGCTGTAAGAAGAGCCTGCTTCGCGCGTTGGAAAAAGCCCCGCTTCGGCGGGGCTTTTTCATGGGCTCGCGAGGGCCGGCAGCCCATTCCTGGTCACGCCTCGCTCCGAAGAGGGGAGATTGCCTGACCGGTCGCGTAGGTCGGATTACGTCCTGGCGGTATCCGCCTAAGTGGGCCGAGGCTCAGTCGTCGTCATCCATCCAGCCGCCCATTTGCTTCCAGCGGTTGACGATGCCGCAGAACAGCTCGGCGGTCTTCTCGGTGTCGTAGCGTGCCGAGTGCGCCTCGCGGTTGTCGAACTCCATGCCGGCGGCCTGGCAGGCCTTGGCCAGGACCGTCTGGCCGTAGGCGAGGCCAGCCAGGGTGGCGGTGTCGAAGCTGGAGAAGGGATGGAACGGATTGCGCTTGATCCCGGTACGCGCCACGGCGGCGTTGAGGAAACCGAGGTCGAAGCTGCTGTTGTGGCCGACCAGGATCGCCCGCTTGCAGCCATTGGCCTTCAGCGCCTTGCGGATGCCGCGGAAGATCTCGGTGAGTGCCGCTTCCTCCTGCACCGCCATGCGCAGCGGGTGGTCGAGCTTGATGCCGGTGAATTCCAGCGCGGCCGGCTCGATGTTGGCGCCTTCGAAGGGCTCGATGCGGAAGAAGTAGGTGTGTTCCGGGAACAGGAAGCCTTTCTCGTCCATGCCGACGGTGGTCGCGGCGATTTCCAGCAGCGCGTCGGTGGCCGAGTTGAAGCCGCCGGTCTCGACGTCCACCACTACCGGCAGGTAGCCGCGGAAGCGGCGCGCCATCGGATGGCGCGGGCCGCTGGGGAGGCTGCCGTCGAATTCGTCGTCGAAGTTGTCTTCGCTCATGCTCCGGCCTCCAGCAGTTTCCAGCGGAGTGTCTCGCCGGCGCGCAGCGGTACCACGTCGAAGTCGCCGAAGGGGAGGCTGGCGGGCGCCTGCCATTCCTCGCGGACCAGGGTGATCCGGTCGGTGTTGCGCGGCAAGCCATAGAAGTCCGGGCCGTGCAGGCTGGCGAAGCCTTCCAGCTTGTCCAGCGCATTGCGCTGTTCGAAGGCCTCGGCATACAGCTCGATGGCAGCGTAGGCGCTGTAGCAGCCGGCGCAACCGCAGGCGGCTTCCTTGGCGTGGCGGGCGTGCGGCGCCGAGTCGGTGCCGAGGAAGAATTTCGGGTTGCCGCTCACCGCGGCGTCCAGCAGGGCTTCCTGGTGGGTGTTGCGCTTGAGGATCGGCAGGCAATAGAAGTGCGGACGGATACCGCCGACCAGCATGTGGTTGCGGTTGTACAGCAGGTGATGGGCGGTAATGGTCGCGCCGACGTTGGCCGGGGCTTCCCGGACGAACTGGGCGGCGTCGCCGGTGGTGATGTGCTCGAAGACCACCTTCAGGGTCGGGAAGCGCTCGACCACCCGGCGCAGGTGCTCGTCGATGAACTGCTTTTCGCGATCGAATACGTCGACCTCGGCGCGGGTCACCTCGCCATGCACCAGCAGCGGCATGCCGACCTCGGCCATCGCCTCGAGCGCTTCGAAGATATTCTCGATGCGGGTCACGCCAGAGTCCGAGTTGGTGGTGGCGCCTGCCGGATAGAGCTTGGCGGCATGCACGAAGCCGCTGGCCTTGGCGGTACGGATTTCCTCGGCGCAGGTGCGGTCGGTGAGGTACAGCACCATCAGCGGCTCGAAGCGGCTGGCGGCGGGACGGGCGGCGAGGATGCGCTGCCGGTAGGCGTCGGCTTCGGCGGCGTTGCGCACCGGCGGCACCAGGTTCGGCATGACGATGGCGCGGCCGAAGGTGCGGGCGGCGTCGCCGACGGTATTGGCCAGCGCGGCACCGTCACGCAGGTGAATGTGCCAGTCGTCGGGGCGCAGGAGGGTGAGACGGTCGGACATGGGGCTTCCAGGACGGGATTTCGTGGGGGGAAATGCTACCGGAAAAGGGGGGGCGGGGCACTCGCTATCAAGTTTTGTCCGGGCCGTCCGATACATCCTTCGTATTTGGACGCTTTCCCGGAGCCCGCCGTCGTGCAGCCGCGCCTTCTTCTATTGCCTTTCCTGCTCAGCAGCCTGCCGGCGCTGGCGGTGACCTTCCAGACGCGGCTGGAGAGCGTCGAGTGGAAGGTCGAAGGCGACCAGTTCGAATGCCGCCTGTCGCAGCCGGTGGCGAATTTCGGGGTCGGCGAGTTCGTCCGGCGTGCCGGCGAGCAGGCAACCTTCCGCCTGAAGCCCGAAGCCCAGTGGCTGGGGCGCGGGTCGGCGACCCTGCTGGCTGCCGCGCCGCCCTGGCGACCGGGACAGGGCGACATCAACCTTGGCCAGGTCAGCATCGGTAGCGGCGAGGTGCCGTTCAACAGCAGCCAGCAGCAGGCCGGTCGGTTGCTCACCGGCCTGCTCGAGGGGCGCAGCCCGCTGGTCCGCCATCGCACCTGGCAGGGCGATCGCCTGGAGGTGCGCCTGCTGCCGGCGCGCTTCGCCAGCGTCTACAGCCAGTACCAGGCCTGCATCGCCAAGCTGCTGCCGGTGAACTTCGACCAGGTCAAGCTGGCCCAGGTCGGCTTCCCCGACGGCGGCACGGCGCTGAACGACGTGGCGCGGGCCAAGCTGGACATCATCCTGCAACTGCTCAAGGCCGATCCGAGCATCAACCGGATCGAACTCGACGGGCACTCCGACAATAGCGGCAACCGCCTGACCAACCGTGACCTGTCGCGCCGCCGCGCGCTGGCGGTGCAGGAGTACCTGAAGAGCAACGGGGTGCCGGAAAGCCAGATCAACGTGCGCTTCTACGGCGAGCGCTACCCGCTGGTGGCCAACAACAGCGCCGCCAACCGTGCGCGCAACCGCCGGGTCACGGTGCACCTGTCGCGCGAGGCGGTGGTCGAGCCGGCGACGGAAGCGCCGAAGGCCGAGGACAAGCCGGCGCCGCCCGCGGCAGAACCTGCCGCAGCGAAGCCTCCGGCCGCCTCGCTTCAGGGAAAACCCACGGTTTGAGTCGCGCAAACGATAGAATCTGTCGCTTTTGCGTCTAAAGCTGTCGCCCCTCTGTAATTTCCCGAATGCCCTGCGTAGAATTGTCGCTTTTCGTGACGACCCCCGTGGAGTGATGGCATGGCGGATGTGAAGAAGGTAGTCCTGGCGTATTCCGGCGGCCTGGATACCTCGGTAATTCTGAAGTGGTTGCAAGATACCTATAACTGCGAAGTGGTGACCTTCACCGCCGACCTCGGCCAGGGCGAGGAAGTCGAACCGGCTCGCGCCAAGGCCCGCGCGATGGGCGTCAAGGAAATCTACATCGACGACCTGCGCGAAGAATTCGTCCGCGACTTCGTCTACCCGATGTTCCGCGCCAACACCGTCTACGAAGGCGAGTACCTGCTGGGCACTTCCATCGCTCGTCCGCTGATCGCCAAGCGCCTGATCGAGATCGCCAACGAGACCGGCGCCGACGCCATCTCCCACGGCGCCACCGGCAAGGGCAACGACCAGGTCCGCTTCGAGCTGGGCGCCTACGCGCTGAAGCCCGGCGTCAAGGTGATCGCGCCCTGGCGCGAGTGGGACCTGCTGTCCCGCGAGAAGCTGATGGACTATGCCGAGAAGCACGGCATCCCGATCGAGCGCCACGGCAAGAAGAAGTCGCCGTACTCGATGGACGCCAACCTCCTGCACATCTCCTACGAAGGCGGCGTGCTGGAAGATACCTGGACCGAGCACGAAGAAGACATGTGGAAGTGGACCGCTTCCCCGGAAAACGCGCCGGACACCCCGACCTACATCGAGCTGACCTACCGCAAGGGCGACATCGTCGCCATCGACGGCAAGGACATGACCCCGGCCGAGGTGCTCACCGAGCTGAACCGCGTCGGCGGGATCAACGGCATCGGCCGCCTCGACATCGTCGAGAACCGCTATGTCGGCATGAAGTCCCGTGGCTGCTACGAGACCCCCGGCGGCACCATCATGCTCAAGGCCCACCGCGCCATCGAGTCGATCACCTTGGACCGCGAAGTGGCCCACCTGAAAGACGAGCTGATGCCCAAGTACGCCAGCCTGATCTACACCGGCTACTGGTGGAGCCCGGAGCGCCTGATGCTGCAGCAGATGATCGACGCCTCGCAGGTCAACGTGAACGGCGTAGTGCGCCTGAAGCTGTACAAGGGCAACGTCGTGGTGGTGGGCCGCAAGTCCGACGACTCGCTGTTCGACGCCAACATCGCGACCTTCGAGGAAGACGGCGGCGCCTACAACCAGGCCGATGCCGCGGGCTTCATCAAGCTCAACGCGCTGCGCATGCGCATCGCCGCGAACAAGGGCCGCACGCTGTCCTGACCGACGCGCGCCGCCTGCGATGGAACGAAGAACCCCGGCCATGAGCCGGGGTTCTTCGTTGCGGAGTGCTGAAAGCGATAGCCGGGGCCGCTCAGGAAGACTTCTGGATCAGTTCGATCTTGTAGCCGTCCGGGTCGGTCACGAAGGCGATCACGGTGGTGCCGTGCTTCATCGGCCCGGCTTCGCGGGTGACCTGGCCGCCGTTGTTGCGGATGTCGTCGCAGGCCTGGTAGGCGTCGTCGACCTCGATGGCGATATGGCCGTAGCCGGTGCCGATCTCGTAGGCATCCACGCCCCAGTTGTGGGTAAGCTCGATCACCGCGGAATCCGCCTCGTTGCCATAGCCGACGAAGGCGAGGGTGAACTGGCCATCGGGATAGTCGTTCTTCCTGAGCAGGGTCATGCCTAGCACCCGGGTATAGAAATCGATCGAGCGATCGATGTTTCCGACCCGGATCATGGTATGGAGAATGCGCATTTTCAGTGCCTCGAGCTTCACGGTCAAAGGCCGATTTTACCATGCGGCCGGCAACCGGCTGCGAGATCGGGATCGTCCCCGTCCCGGCGACCGGCCCTTTGCCGGACTTCCCTTCCTACGGGGCGTTTCCCCTCTTCCCTGGGCCGGCCGTCGATAGCCGGTCGGCCTGCCTCCGCCACCCTCCCGAGCTGCCCGCTGCGTCTCCGAGCGTGCCAGGCATCCCGCCTCCGGTGACCTGCCGAAAGCTCGCTGCGCCTTCGCCATGAGGACGGAAAAAAGGGGGGTTGACCTTGCCAAGGTGTCAAGGTCGATAACCGGCCACGGAAGCGGTTTCGTCCAGCCAGGCCACGCAGGCTCAGACCAGGAAGGCACAACAATGAATCTCAGACACTTCATCCGCATCACCGCGACGCTAGGTGTCGCGGCCCTTATCGCTGGCTGCGGGGAATCGGCGCCGCCCGGGGCGGCGAGCGCCCCGCCAAGCGTTCCCGTCGCCGAGGTGGTGGTTCGCCCGGTGACACCCTACGCCGAGTTCACCGGCTCGCTGACCGCTGTCGAGCAGGTAGAACTGCGGCCGCGCGTCGCCGGCTACATCCAGGACGTTACGGTGCCGGAAGGCCGCCTGGTAGAGAAGGGCCAGCAACTGTTCCTCATCGACCCGCGCGTGTTCAAGGCGGCGCAGGATGCCGCCAGGGCGCGCCTGCGCGAAGCCGAGGCCGCGGCGTTGCTGGCGCGCACCGAACACGAGCGAGCCGAGCTGCTGTATGCGCGGAAGGTCGTCGCCCGGGAGCGGCTCGACAGCGCCATCGCCTCGCGCAATGCCAGCAAGGCCCAGGTCGATGCGGCCAGGGCTGCCCTCGACGCGGCGCAACTGGATCTCGGCTTCACGCGGGTGACGGCACCGATCGGCGGGCGTGTCGGGCATATCCAGGTCACCGAGGGCAACTACGTCACCCATGGCGTCACCGTGCTGACCAGCATCGTTTCGGTCGATCCGCTGTACGTGTACTTCGATGTCGACGAGCGCACCTACCTGCAGGCCCTGGCGCCGACCCGCGGCAGGGAAGGCGAGCAGCCCCCCAGGGTCAAGGTGGCGCTGCTCACCGACGAGTCCTATGGACGAAGCAGTCGCCTCGATTTCCTCGCCAATGCCGCCGACCGCGGGACCGGCACGGTCCGGGTTCGGGCGGTGGTCGACAACCCGGACGGGCAACTGACGCCGGGGCTGTTCGCCAAGGTCAGGCTGGAGACCGGCAAGCCTCGCGAGCAGGTGCTGGTCGCCGACCATTCCATCGGCACCGACCAGGGCAGGCGCTATGTGCTGGTCGTCGACGAAGGCAACAAGACCCAGTACCGGCCGGTGGAACTCGGCCCGATGGTCGACGGCCTGCGGGTCGTCCGCCAGGGCCTGCAGCCGGGCGAGCGCATCGTCGTCAAGGGCCTGGTGCGGCCGGACATGCAGATCACACCGCGCCTTGCGGAAATCGACGGCACACCCGTCGACCTGTCGAAGACCGTGGGGGCCGCACAATGACATTCCCACGCTTCTTCATCGATAGGCCGATCTTCGCCATCGTTCTTTCGGTGCTGATGATGATCGGAGGCATCGTTTCGTTCTTCCAGTTGCCGCTGAGCGAATACCCGGCGGTGACGCCGCCGACCGTGCAGGTGACCACCGCCTATCCCGGCGCCAACCCCGACGTGATCGCGCAGACGGTGGCGACGCCGCTGGAGCAGGCGATCACCGGGGTCGAGGGGATGCTGTACATGTCCTCGCAGTCGGCCACCGACGGGCGAATGATCCTGACCATCACCTTCGACCAGCACATCGATCCCGACATGGCCCAGATCCAGGTACAGAACCGGGTCTCGCGGGTGCTCTCGCGCCTGCCCGACGAGGTGCAGCGGCAGGGCGTGGTCACCCAGAAGACCTCGCCGGACATCCTCATGGTGGTGCACCTGCTGTCGCCGGAACAACGCTACGACCCGCTGTACATCTCGAACTACGCCTACCTCCAGGTGCGCGACGAACTGCTGCGCCTGCCGGGGATCAGCGATGTGGTGGTGTGGGGCGCCGGCGAATACAGCATGCGCCTGTGGCTCGACCCCGACCTGATCGCCGCGCGCGGGCTGACGGCGGGCGAGGTGATCGCCGCGGTTCGCGAGCAGAACGTCCAGGTGGCGGCCGGCGCCGTCGGCCAGGCGCCGGACTCCACCGCGGCCTTCCAGGTCACGGTGAATACCCTCGGGCGCCTGAGCGACGAAGAGCAGTTCGGCGACATCATCGTCCGCACCGGCGCCGACGGCCAGGTGACGCGCCTGCGCGACGTCGCGCGGATCGAGATGGGCGGCGATGCCTATGCGCTGCGCAGCCTGCTGGACGGCGAGCCGGCGGTGGCCTTGCAGATCGTCCAGAGCCCCGGAGCCAACGCGCTGGATACCGCCGAGGCGGTGCGTGCCACCGTGGCGAGGCTCGAAGGCAACTTCCCGGCCGGCCTGAGCGCGCGCATCGCCTACGACCCGACGGTGTTCGTCCGCGCTTCCTTGCAGACCGTGGCCACCACCCTGCTGGAGGCGATCCTGCTGGTCGTGGTGGTGGTGGTGCTGTTCCTGCGTAGCTGGCGTGCTTCGCTGATTCCGCTGATGGCCGTGCCGGTCTCGCTGGTCGGCACCTTCGCCGTCATGCACCTGATGGGTTTCTCGCTGAATACCCTGTCGCTGTTCGGCCTGGTGTTGTCGATCGGCATCGTCGTCGACGACGCCATCGTGGTGGTGGAAAACGTCGAGCGCCACATCGAGAACGGCGAGCCGCCGCTCCAGGCCGCGCGGCGTGCGATGGACGAGGTCACCGGGCCGATCATGGCGATCACCTCGGTGCTGGCGGCGGTGTTCATCCCCACGGCCTTTCTCAGTGGCCTGCAGGGCGAGTTCTATCGTCAGTTCGCCCTGACCATCGCCATCTCCACCATCCTGTCGGCGCTCAACTCGCTGACCCTCAGCCCGGCCCTGGCGGGCCTGCTGTTGCGTCCGCGGCCGGCCGGAGATGCGGTGGCGGGGCGTTTCCAGCGACTGCTCCAGGCCCTCGGCCGACCGTTGCGGAATGCCCCCGAGGCCTACGGCAACGCGGTGCGCAAGGTGGTGCGGGTGAGCGGCCTGGCCCTGGTGGTCTATGGAGGCCTGCTTGGCCTGACCTGGGTCGGTTTCCAGGCGGTGCCACCGGGCTTCGTGCCGATGCAGGACAAGTACTATCTGGTCGGCATCGCCCAGTTGCCGAACGGAGCGTCGCTGGAGCGTACCGATGCGGTGGTCAGGCAGATGTCCCGGATCGGCCTCGACGAGCCGGGGGTGGAGAGCGTCGTGGCCTTCCCCGGCCTGTCGGTGAACGGTTTCGTCAACGTGCCGAACGCCGCGGTCATGTTCTTCATGCTCGACCCGTTCGAGTCGCGCACCTCCGCCGATCTCGGCGCGCTGGCCATCGCCGGGCGCCTGCAAGCCAGGTTCGCCAGCATTCCCGACGGCTTCCTCGGGGTCTTCCCGCCGCCGCCGGTACCGGGGCTGGGAACCATCGGCGGCTTCAAGATGCAGGTCGAGGATCGCGGCGGCGCCGGGCTGGAAGCCCTGGCCAGGCAGACCCAGGTGCTGATGATGAAGGCCACTGAGTCCGGCCAGCTCGGGGGCTTGATGACCAGCTTCGATATCAATGCCCCGCAGCTCGAGGTGGTGGTCGACCGCACCAAGGTGAAGAGCCAGGGCGTTCGCCTGGCCGATGTGTTCGAGGCATTGCAGGTCTACCTCGGCTCGCTGTACATCAACGACTTCAACCGCTTCGGTCGCACCTACAAGGTCACTGCCCAGGCCGATGCGCCGCACCGCATGCAGGCCGAAGCCATCGGGCGCCTGCAGGTACGCAATGCCGCCGGGGCGATGTTGCCGCTGTCCTCGTTCGTCACCGTGACGCCCAGCTCCGGTCCCGACCGGGTGATCCACTACAACGGCTATCCGTCGGCCGATATCAGCGGCGGCGCGCTTCCCGGCGTCAGTTCGGGACAGGCGGTGGCGTTGATGGAGCGCCTGGCCGGCGAAGTGCTGCCCGAGGGCATGACCTTCGAATGGACCGACCTGACCTACCAGCAGAAGCTGGCCGGCAACAGCGCGCTGTTCATCTTCCCGCTGTGCGTGCTGCTGGCCTACCTGATCCTCGCCGCGCAGTACAACAGCTGGCTGTTGCCGCTGGCGGTCTTGCTGATCGTGCCGATGTGCCTGCTCAGCGCGATCGCCGGGGTGTGGCTGGTGGGCGGCGACAACAACGTGTTCGTCCAGATCGGGCTGGTGGTGCTGGTCGGCCTGGCGGCGAAGAACGCGATCCTGATCGTCGAGTTCGCCCGCACGCTGGAGGCCGAGGGCGCCCGTGCGCTGGAGGCGGTGGTCGAGGCTTGCCGCCTGCGCCTGCGGCCGATCCTGATGACCTCGCTGGCGTTCATCGCCGGCGTGGTGCCGTTGGTCATGGCCAGCGGCGCCGGAGCGGAAATGCGCCAGGCGATGGGCGTCGCGGTATTCGCCGGGATGCTCGGGGTGACGCTGTTCGGCCTGTTTCTCACGCCGGTGTTCTACGTACTGGTACGGGCACTGGCGGCGCGCCTGGAGCGGCGCGCCAGCGGCAGCCTGGCGCATCTGGAGGGGGGGCGTCCATGAAGCCATACCTGCGGTCTTCGTTGAGCGCGCTGATCCTGCTGGGCGGCTGTGCCGCGGTGGGGCCCGACTATGTGCCGCCGAGCGCGTCCGCACCGGCCAGCTTCGGTGCGATGCCGGTGGGTATCGATGACGGTGGCGTGGAGATCGAGTGGTGGCGCGGGTTCGACGAGCCAGCCCTGGAGTCTCTGATCCAGCGGGCGCTCGCGGCGAACCTCGACATCGCCCTTGCCGGCGCGCGCCTGGACGAAGCGAAGGCGCTGCTGCGCGAGAACCGCGAAGAGTTCCTGCCGCGCGGCGGGCCGGCGTTCGATTACCAGGCCCGGCGGCGCGGCGAGGTGGAAACACCGGCCGGCCAGCAGCGCGACATCGAGACCTATCGCGGCGCGCTGGATGCCTCCTGGGAAATCGACCTGTTCGGCCGGGTGCGGCGCTCGGTGGAGGCCGCCGAGGCGCAGGCGGGCTCGCGCGAGGCCCTGCTGCGCAACGTGCAGGCGAGCGTCGCGGCTACGGTTGCCATGACCTGGTTCCAGCTACAGGGCATCGAGGCCGAACTTGCGGTGGTCCATGACATCGCCGGCAACCAGCGCGACAGCCTGGAGATGGTCGAGCGCCTGGTCAGCGCCGGCTCCGCCCACGAGTTCGACCGGCTGCGCGCCGAGGCGTTATTGCACAACGTCGAGGCGGCCGTGCCCGACCTCGAACGGCGCCGCGCCGCCACCCGCAATGCGCTGGCCGTTCTCCTCGCGGAAGCCCCGCAGGCCTTCAGCCCGCCGGTCGCCCGCGTCTCCGGGGAAAGGCTGGCGCTCCGCACCCTCGGGGTCGGCGACCCGGCGGGACTGCTGGCGCGTCGCGCCGACATCGCCGCGGCCGAACGCAACCTGGCGGCCGCGACCGCACGTATCGGCGTCGAGACCGCGGGGCTGTATCCGCAGGTCGAGGTGCGCGGCTCGATCGGCCTGGTCGCCGGCAATCTCGATGCTTTGGATGAGAGTGGCACGTCCTTCAACCTCCTGAACCCGGTGATTCGCTGGGCGTTACTCGACCGCGGTCGCGTGCGGGCGCGGATCGCCGCCAGCGAAGCCCGTGCGCGGGAGGCATTGATCCTCTACGACCGGACGGTGCTGCGCGCCCTGCAGGAGACCGATGATGCCTTCAACGGCTATGGCGCTGCCGCTGACAGGCTCCGCCTGCGCCTGCTCGAGGCGACGGCCAATCGCGAGGCGGCGCGCCTGGCCCGGGAGCGCTTCGTCCAGGGGGACGGCGAGTACCTGGACGTGCTCGAGGCGGAACGCTCGGACTACCTCAGCCGGCGCGCATTGAGCATCGCGCGCACCGAGCAGCGCCTTGCCGTCGTGGGTATCTACAAGGCGCTGGGGGGTGGCTGGGAGGCCTGCGCGGGGGCGCGGCGCTGTGGCGTGGCTACCGACGATACCTCTCCAGGCGTGGCACGGCAGCGCGACAGTCGCTCCTGATCAGCCGCCGGCCTTCGCTCGACTGCCTGGGTCGAGGGCCGTGCGGCGCGTCCTCCGGTTATTTGGCGAACCCCGGGAGTACGGATTGCCTGGCGCGGATCACTCGTCCCTGTCCGCCTTATCGATAAGTCGGTTCCGAACTCTTTTCGGTAGTTCATTCAGATGGATGAGTGAAGAGGGCAGATGGAAAGTATCTGCTCGGGGCTTCAATGTTCAGAAGAGTGGGGAAATATTACTTTCTCACTGTTCTTCAGGTACGTTCCGGCTGCCCGCCGTTTCTTATTGAATGAAGTCACTCCTGTTCCTCTGCGCTCGCGCCGCACGGAGACGTCGAATACATATCGTCGAGAGGTTCTTCAATGGTGAGTGGAGCTGGCTGACGCGGTATCTCGGTTGTCTGGCGGAGTTGTTCTCTATGTTCGAACTTGGCTTTGCTCGTTGTTTTAAGTTTGCGGAATAACCTCTGGAACTATTCATATGAATTTTTGAAAGTTTGGTTTACCTGAGAGATTTATGAGTTGACCTTGTCACGATGGCAGGACTCATGGTTCGCAGGAGTCAACAAACCAGGAGGTTGCGATGTTTTCTTTCCATATTCCGAACATGACCTGCGGCGGTTGTGCCAAGACTGTCACCCGTATCCTGCACGGCGTCGATCCCCAGGCGCGCGTAGAGACCGATCCCCCTCGGCGCGAGGCCAGGGTCGAGAGCACTCTGGACAAGCACGCATTCCTCGAGGCGTTGAGCGAGGCCGGTTATCCGGAGGGCCGTTGAGTGCATGGGCATGACGCAGGCGTAGGGTCGGATAGTAGCGTTTCGCCCAGTGCCGGCAATAGGAAAATGATTTTCATTGAAGTCCGCGTTCCATATGCCATCAATGGCGCTTGGCTATTGTGGAAAGAACTCTTTGGAATTTGTAAGTCAATATTTCAGTCGGCCGCGAGGTGACAGTTATGTAAACGGCAAGAGGCGCTGACAGGAAACCGTAAAAGTTATTCTCCGATGGATTCGCAGGCCTTTAGCTCGGGGTTTTTCGCAGCGCATCCAGTGTTATCGAAGAGCACCTTTCGGCGAACTCCGTTGTCCGCCGACAAGGCCGCTGCATTGCTTGACCTTGCCACCGTGGCAAGCTTTACGGTCGCCCCGCACAACAACAAAAACAAGGGTGATCCAAATGACTTCAAATCCGTTACAGCAATGCTGCAATGCTTCCTCCGATATGAATATCCGCCCCCAGCGGACAATGTCGGAACCTGCCCGAAATGCATCGGTTCTCCTGGCTGAAGCCTTGAAACCGGGTGCCTCCCTGGACCAGATCACGCTCGCGCTCGAGGCGATTCTCGCGGTCACGGCCAAAGGCCTGGGCGGCGATGCTTCGGCTTATGCGCAGTACCAGGCGTTGCTCCTGGAACTGCACGTAGGCAGCGATCCGCATACGGAGCCGACCCGCCGCTGGATGGCGAGCCAGGTCTACCTGGTCGAGGATCGTTTCGCTCCCGAGCCGGCCGGTTTCAGCGCCGTCCCGGTGGAGGAGTTCCGCAAGAAGGTCGACGCCGAGATCGAGGCGCGCAGCCGGGTGCGCCATCCCATGTCGGTCCACCTGTTCCAGGGCACGCCGCCGGTCGAGGACGTGCGTTTCTTTCTGGAACACCATTGGGTCCGCTCCTACAACTTCTACAGCCTCCTGGCGGAGCTGGCCTTCCGCTTCGAAAACATCGAGGACGCCTCGGTGTTCTACCGCAACCTCTACGGCGAGGCCGGGGCGGAGACGCCGGAGCGCTCGCACCCCGCGTTGCTGTCCCACCTGATGACCTACTTCGACATTCCGCTGCGCATCGATTTCCCGGCGCTGCATCCGCTGGAAAAGGCCTACCTCAACAACCGTATCCGTTGCGTGCGGCACACCGATGTCGCCTGGGGCCTTGCGCTCCTGTACGCGGTCGAGTCGGTGAGCTGCGTCAACCATCGGCGCATCTACGAACTCCTGCAGCGCCTGGGCGTGCCCGAGCAACCCAGCGAGTTCCATCGCCTGCACGGCACCCAGGACGAGATCGATACCGAGGAGATGTGGGCGCTGATCGCCAAGTTCGCGCCGAGCGAAGACTTCCAGCGCAAGTTCATGCAGTCGCTGGCGCGCCACTTCGAAATCAACCGGGCCTACTTCGACCTGCTCTGGGAGCAGATGCAGGCGAATTCCCTGGCCATGGCCTGATACCTATCCAGAACAAGAACAAGGAGTACAGGATGAATACCCGCAATTTTTCCCTGCCGCAGTTGCAGAACCTGCCCATCGATGAAGCACGCATCGTTGCCGATGCGCTGGCCGTCCATGCTACTTCCCGCCAGATCGATAGCGCCGCGAGCAAGCTGGCCGCGCTGACCGAGGCAGGGCTCAAGGGCGACCGCCAGGCCTATGCCGCGTACCAGCAGTTGCTCTACGTCCTTTCGTTGAGCGACGACGTGGCGACCGCCCAGACCCGGCGCTGGCTGGCCCGGGCGATCTATCGCGTCGAAGAGCGTTTCATGCCCGCCGCCGATCTTTCCAGGGCGCTGTCCGAGGAGGATTTCCAGAAGCGTCTCGAACAGGAAATCGCCGCGCAGTCCCGCGAGCGGCACCCGATGTCGCAGTACGTGTTCTCCGGCTCGGCCTCCCGCGCGCAGCTCCAGGTGTTCCTCCGTCACCAGTGGTTCCGTACCTTCCGCCTGTACCGCGATGCGGCCGACCTGTTGGTCAACCTGACCGATGTGGACGAGGCCGCGGCGCTCGCGCGCTACCTCTATGGCGAGTTGGGCGAGGAAGACGAAAAGGGTTCGCATCCGCGCCTGCTGGCCAAGCTGCTCGAGGCCATCGGCCTGGAGGCGGACTTCCAGGCCGTCTCGACGATGCCCGAGGAAATCGCCTACCTGAACAATCGCGCCCGTGCCTTCCGGCATGCCGAGGTCGGTTGGGGACTGGCGGTGTTCTACATCACCGAACTGGTCGTGCCGGGGAACCACGAAAAGCTCTATCGGGCCCTGCTCCAGGCTGGCCTGAGCGAGGACCAGGCGGAGTACTACAAGGTCCACATCAGCCTCGTACCGCCGCGGGCCAAGCGCGAATGGCAACTCATCGCGCGGCGGATTCCGGACGTGCAGTTCCAGAATGCGTTCCTGACCTCGCTATCGCAGCACTTCCGTGTGGAAAGGGCCTATTACGACGCGATCTGGGAAGAGATGCAGAGCGTCAAGTGACTTCCACCGGGACAAAGCGAGCACTCGAAAATGCCAAGTCACATTACGGAATCCCGTATACACGGGGGCGCCTACTCGTCCCCGGCATTCGCCGCGATCTTTTCCGATACCAACCAGGTGCGGAGGTGGCTGGATGTCGAGCGAGCCTTGGCGGCGACCCAGGCCGAGATGGGCATCATCCCCCACGAGGCGGCGCGGGAGATCGACCGCGCCGCCCAGGTGGAGCGCTTCGACCTCACGCAACTGGGCCGCGAAAGCCTGGAGACAGGGCACCTGCTGGTGCCTACCATCCGCGCCCTGGCGAGGTCGTGCGAGGGTAGCTGGGGGGAGTACGTGCACTATGGCGTGACCACCCAGGACATCCTCGACACCGGGCTGATGCTGCAGGTCAAGGACGCCTGGGGCCACGCGCTCGGGCTCCTGCACTCGATCCGTGGCCATCTGCTGGCGCTCGCCTTGCGTCACCAGCACACGCCGATGGCTGCACGCACCCACGGGCAGCAGGCGCTGCCCACGACCTTCGGCTACAAGGTCGCCGTCTGGGTGGATGAAGTCGACCGCCACCTGGCGCGCTTCGACGAGGCGCGCGAACGCGTCCTGGTCGGCAACCTGACCGGTGCCGTGGGAACCCTGGCGTCGTTCGGCGCCCAGGGCTTCGAGCTACAGCGGCGAACCCTGGCCAGGCTTGGCCTCGGCGCGCCGTCGACCAGTTGGCACAGCGCCCGGGACCGGGTGCTGGAGGTTGCCGGGTTGCTGGTCCAGGTGTCGGTGACGCTGGGCCGGGTGGCGAACGAGATCTACCACCTGCAGCGCAGCGAAATCGACGAGGTACGCGAGGGTGGCCGGCCGGGACAGGTAGGTAGCAGCACCATGCCGCACAAGCGGAACCCGTCGTCGGTCGACCTGGTCAGCGCGCTGTCGCGGCTGGTGCGGGCGCAGATGGTGGCGCTCACCGATGCCGCGTTCCAGTTGCACGAGCGCGACGGCACCGCTTGGCGCATCGAGTGGGCGGCGTTGCCGGAGCTGTTCGTCTACGCCGGCGCCTTGCTGACCCGCATGGAGGCGGTGCTGGCCGAGGGGCTCGAGGTGCGCGAGGAACGCATGCGCACCAACCTCGACCTGCTGGGGGGGCTGATCCTGTCGGAGCGGGTCATGCTCGCGCTGGCGGGGCAGTTCGGCAAGCAGACCGCCCACGAACTGCTCCATGAGGTAACCCAGGCCTCCCAGCGGCAGGGCGTTCCGTTCCGCGAGGCGTTGCTCGGGCAGCCAAGGTTGCGCGGCTGTTTCAGCGCCGAGGCGCTCGAAGAACTGCTCGACCCCGTCGGCTACGTCGGCCTCGCCGCGGAGATGGTCGACCTGGTCGCCGGCAAACCACGAACCGGCGCGTCGGGCGACAGGCCCGAAGGCACCGCCTCTTCCCAAGGTAATCCCGGTCAGTCCCAGTACGTGATGGAGGATAGGTGATGGATGCTGAATCGCTGGAAATGCTTGCCCGTTCCTCGTGCACCGCGCATCCGCAGAGCTTCGGCGGCGCACCGGCCGAGTCGTCCTGCAAGCACGAACACAGTCACATCGTTGACTCTAAAACCCATGGCGGCGGCTACGCCGGCCCGGTGAGCCGCCGGATCTTCTGTAGCCACTGCCGCCTGCAACGCTGGCTCGACGTGGAGGCGGCGCTGGCGCTGGCGCAGGCCGATGTCGGCGTCATCCCGCCCGAGGCCGCGCTGGAGATCGCGAAGGCCGCCAGGCTTTCGGCCGTCGACCTGCAGCAGATCGCCGAGGGTGTGGCCAGCACCGGGCATTCGCTGATGCCCCTGCTGGGCGCGCTGCAAAGGAACTGCAGCCCCGGCGCGCGCGAGTACGTGCATTTCGGCGCGACCACGCAGGATATCCAGGACACCGCGCAGTCCCTGGAAATGCGCGATGTGCTGGATGAAACGGAGCGGGCGCTGGATATCCTCCTGGACCGGCTCTCGGTGCTGGCGAGCGGGACCCGCAATGCGCTGATGGTCGCCAGGACCCACTCGATCCCGGCGTTGCCGACCACCTTCGGGCTGAAGGTGGCCGGCTGGATCGACGAGTTGCTGCGTCACCGCGAACGCCTGGGCGAGGCGCGCAAGCGGATCCTGGTGGTGCAACTGTTCGGCGGCGTGGGCACGATGGCCGCCTTCGGCGACGAGGCCATGCTCCTGCTCGAAAGCTTCGCGCGGCGGCTGTCGCTGGATGTGCCGCTGGCGGGTTGGCACGTGTCCCGCGACCGGGTTACCGAGTTCGTCAGCACCCTGGCCATGGTCACCGCGTCCCTGGCGCGGATCGCCGACGAGATCCGCACCCTGAACCGCTGGGAGATCGGCGAGCTGGAGGTGGGCTGGACGCAGCAGCAGATCGGTAGCAGCACCATGCCCCACAAGCGCAATCCGGAAGGCTGCGAGCAGGTCGTGGTGCTGGCCCGGCTGGCCAAGGCCCAGGTCCTGCTCGCGCTGGACGCCATGATCCTCGAGCACGAGCGGGACTACCGCGGCACGCGCCTGGAATGGTGTGCGGTGGCGGACGTTTCCCACTATGCGCTGATGGCGCTGTCGCTGCTGACCGACACCATCGACGGGCTCACGGTCCACGACGAGACCATGGCGCGGACGGCGAATGCATACAGCGATGCGATCTGTACCGAGGCGTTCGTCTTCGAGATGGCCAAGCAACTGGGCAAGAGCAGCGCTTACGAAATCATCTTCGAGATCACCCAGGCCTGCCAGCGCAAGCGGATTCCGATGCGCCAGGCGCTCGAGTCGGATCCGCGGGTGGGCGCCGTCATGCCGAAGGAAACCCTGGCCAGGCTGTTCGAGCCGCGGACCCATCTCGGCATGGCCGGGACCATCGTCGACAAGGTGCTGGACAAGGTCGCCGGCCACCACTGAATCACCCGCCGCCAGAGGCGGCGGTACTGCACATCAACGGAGAACAAGAATGACAAAGGCTAACGAGATCGAAACCGCGAAGGTCAAGCAGTTTTCAGCACGGATCATGGAGGACTACGGCAATACCCTGCGCGGCGCGATGCTCTACATCGGCGACCGCCTGGGGCTGTTCAAGGCGCTCGCCCATGGCCAATGGGTGACCCTGGAAGAACTGGCGCAGCAGACCGGCTACACCACCCGCTACCTGCGCGAATGGCTGGGCAGCATGGTCACCGGCAACTACCTGGCCTACGATTCGCAGAGCAGGAGCTATCGGTTGCCGGCCGAGTTCGTCCCGGTGCTCGCCGACGAGGACTCGCCTTATTTCGCCGGCGGGATCATCCAGTTGAGCGTGCCCTTCGTGAGCATGGCGCCGAAGATCATCGAGGCCTTCCGCTGCGGCGGCGGTTGCCCCGAGGAATCCTTCCCGCTGGAAACCTGGGAAGGCATGGAGCGCATGACCATGCCCTGGTACAAGCACTTCCTCGTGCAGCACTGGATTCCTTCGCTGGATGGCGTCAAGGAAAAGCTCCAGGCGGGTGGCAGCGTGCTCGATTTCGGCTGCGGCAGCGGGCTGGCCGCGATCATGATGGCCAAGGCGTTCCCCGAAGCCCAGGTCTATGGCTGTGACTTCCACGCGCCGTCCATCGAACGTGCGCGGGCGAACGCCGAGGCCGCGGGGGTCGGCGACCGGGTGCGCTTCGAGGTCAGCGATTCCGATGCGCTGGCGGGCAAGAAGTTCGACTTCGTCACGACCTTCGTGGTCATCCACGACGCGACCGACCCGCAGCAGATGATGAAGGACCTGCGCGAGTCGACCGCCGACGATGGGACCTACCTGATGGTGGAACTCAACCTGTCGCAGGAACTGCACGAGAACATGAACCTGTTCGGTCGCGTGATGTACCCGCAGAGCACGCTGTATTGCATGACCTGTTCGCTGTCCCACGGCGGCGAGGGCCTCGGTGCCTTCATGGGCGAGGACCGCGCGCGGCAGATGGCCGAGGCCGCCGGCTTCAGCCGCTTCCGCAAGGTGCCTTCGGAGTGGCCGCCGCTGCCGGCGCTGTTCGAACTGCGGCCCTGACGGCGGCCGGGACGGCGACCTCCGGATAGCGGTTGCCGTGGCCGCCGCCCGGCGCGTGCCGGCTGGGCATGGCGGTCTCGGCTCGATCGCACTGGTGTTCAGGCCCGCTTCGGCGGGCTTTTCATGGCCGCCGGAAAAACGAAGCCCCGCCAATTGCGGGGCTTGCTTGCGGTGTGGGCGGCGCTCTCACAGGTCGAAGTCGTAGTCCGACAACTGGCGCTGCAGGCGGCGTTCTTCCAGCAGGTTGTCGATGATGCGACGCTTGGTCAGGTTGGTCTTGGCCACCTCGACGCTGGTTTCCTCGCCGTCATCCTCTTCAACGCCGGCTTCGTCGTCGATCTCGAGTTCTTCTTTGGCTTTTGCCATGACATTCACTCCAACTTATGGGGTGGTGATGGCGCACCTTATAGCGACAAAGCCGTGGCTGGTAAAAAAGATTTTTTCAATCGTAAAGATAGGATTTCGAATAGTTGATCAATCGTCTGAAGTCTTGTGCTTGTATTCGCACAGGTCCTCGATCCGGCAGCTTCCGCATTGCGGCTTGCGCGCCTTGCAGACGTAGCGGCCATGCAGGATCAGCCAGTGATGGGCATCGAGCAGGTACTCGCGTGGCACGAACTTCAGCAGTTTCTTCTCCACCTCCAGAACGTTCTTTCCCGGTGCTATGCCGGTGCGGTTGGCGACGCGGAAGATATGCGTGTCCACCGCCATGGCCAGTTGCCGGAAGGCGGTGTTGAGCACTACGTTGGCGGTCTTGCGGCCAACCCCGGGCAGGGCTTCGAGGTCCTCGCGGTTGTCGGGGACCTGGCCGCCGTGTTTTTCCATGAGGATGCGGCAGGTTTCGATGACGTTCTTCGCCTTGCTGTTGTAGAGGCCGATGGTCTTGATGTACTCCGACAGCCCCTCGACGCCGAGGGCGTGGATCGCCTCGGGGGTGTTGGCCACCGGATAGAGGCGGGCGGTGGCCTTGTTCACCCCGACGTCGGTGGCCTGGGCGGAGAGGATCACCGCGATGAGCAGTTCGAAGGGGGTGGTGTAGGCCAGTTCGGTCCTTGGCTCGGGGTTGTCTTCGTGCAGTCGGCGGAAGATCTCCGCGCGCTTGGCGGCATTCATTCAATCACTCCGGTGACGCGGACGCGCTGGCGCTGGGTGGCGGGTACGTCGCCCGCCTGCGCCTTGGCGCGTTCCGCCAGGCTTTCATCGATACGGTTCTTCAGGGCGATCAGCAGGCCGAGCATGATGAACGCGCCCGGCGGCAGGATCGCCAGCAGGAAACCCTGGTACTGCGGGAACGGCTGGATCTTCCAGTCCGCCGCCGCCGGGCCGAACAGCAAGTGCATGTCGGCCAGCAGGGTACCCTGGCCGAGCAGTTCGCGCAGGCCGCCGAGGACCAGCAGGACCAGGGCGAAGCCGAGGCCCATCAGCAGTCCGTCGAAGCTGGCGCGCAGCACGCCGTTCTTCGCCGCGAAGGCCTCGGCGCGACCGAGGATCACACAGTTGGTGGTGATCAGCGGGATGAAGATGCCGAGGACCTGGTACAACTCGTAGGTCCAGGCCTGCATCAGCAGTTCGATGCAGGTGGTCAGCGCGGCGATGATCATGACGAACGCCGGCAGTCGGATCGCCTCGCTCACCGCGCCGCGTACCAACGATACCGCGGCATTGGAGCAGGCCAGCACGAGCATGGTGGCCAGGCCCAGGCCGAGGGCGTTGACCGTCGAGTTGCTGGTGCCCAGCAGCGGGCACAGGCCGAGCAACTGGACCAGGCCCGGGTTGTTGCGCCACAGGCCGTTGCGGGCGATCTCGCGGAAATCTTGTTCACTCATGTCCGGCAGCCTCTTCGGGGGCGAGCAGGCGTTCGCGGTTGGCGTCGAAGTAGCGCAGCGCCTTGTGCACGGCGCGGACCACGGCGCGCGGGGTGACGGTGGCGCCGGCGAACTGGTCGAACGTACCGCCGTCCTTCTTCACCGCCCAGCCGGCGTCCGCCGGATCGCCCAGGCTCTTGCCGTCGAAACCGTGCACCCAGGGACTCCTGGCCAGCTCGATGCGGTCGCCGAGGCCGGGGGTTTCCTTGTGCGCGACGACCCGCACGCCGAGCAGCCGGCCCTGGGCGGTGACCCCGACCAGTAGCTGGATGGCGCCGCTGTAGCCATCCGGCGCGCTGGCCTGGAGGATCACTGCGCTGGCCTGGCCGTGCAGGCGGGCGACATAGGCCGGACGCGGCGCATCCAGGCCGAGCAGCTTCGGCGCGAAGGTTGGCACCTGGCTGTCCAGCGGATGGTTGTCGTAGCTGCCCGGCGGCAGCAGTTCCAGCAGGGCGCGGCCGCGCGCCTCGCGCTGGGCTTCGGCGATGCGCGCCTCTGTGAATTGCTGCACCAGGGCCACCAGGCCCACCCCGACCAGGGCGAAGAGCCCGAGCAGGAGGGCGTTGCGCAGCATCGAACGGCGAGTCGCGGCGTCCATCAATCGCCTGCCTTGAAGCCGCGCTCGGCCTTGCGATGGCCGTAGGTGCGCGGCCGGGTGTAGTAGTCGATGGTCGGCGCCGCCAGGTTCATCAGCAGCACGGCGAACGCCACGCCATCGGGATAGCCGCCCCAGGCGCGGATGACGTAGGTGAGGACGCCGACGCCGAGGCCGAAGACCAGCCGCCCGCGATTGCTGGTGGCGCCGGACACCGGGTCGGTGACGATGAAGAAGGCGCCGAGCATGGTCGCCCCGCTGAACAGATGGAACAGCGGCGAGCCATGGGAATCGGAGCCGGAACCATTCCAGAACAGCAGGCTCATGGCGAACAGGCCGGCGAGCATGCCCAGCGGCGCGTGCCAGGTGAACAGCCGGCGCCAGAGCAGGAACAGGCCGCCGAGGAGGAACGCCAGGTTGACCCACTCGCTGCCGGCGCTACCGAGGTGGCCGAAGGCCGGGTTGCCGGCGAACAGCTCGTCGACGGTCAGGCTGCGGTCGGTCTTCAGCACGTCGAGGGCGGTGGCGTGGGCCCAGGCGTCCGGCCGGATAGCGAGGCCGAGGAATTCGCGGAGGCTGTCGGGCAGGCCGAGGGCACTGTCCGGCGAGGGCCAGCGGGTCATTTCCAGGGGAAACGAGACCAGCGCCACGACGTAGCCGAGCATCGCCGGGTTGAACGGGTTCTGTCCGAGGCCGCCGTACAGGTGCTTGCCGAACACCAGGGCGAAGAAGGTCGCCACCAGGGTCAGCCACCAGGGGGCGTAGGGCGGCAGGGCGACGGCCAGCAACAGGGCGGTGACCAGTGCGCTGCCGTCCTTGAGGAACACCCCTGGCGGACGTTTGCGCAGGGCCAGCATGGCGGCTTCGCAGGCCAGCGCGACGAGGCTGGCCCAGGCCAGGTTGAGCAGGGTGCCCGGGCCGTACAGCCAGGTCAGCGTCAGCAGGCCGGGGACGCAGGCGCCGAGCACCAGGCGCATGATCGCCGGGGTACGGTTGGGGCCGCGAGCGTGGGGCGAGGTGGGGCGGGGCAGGGCCATGGTCACTCCGTACCGTGTTCGGTCAGGGCGCGCTCGGCGGCGCTCAGGCGCGTGCGGGCGGCGGCGAGTGCGGCGGCGTCGGCGTTCCCCAGGCGTTCGAGCTTCTTCAGGGCGGCGCGGGCGTAGGCCAGCTCGGTCTTCAGCTCGCGGGTGCGCGGGTCGACCGGATGCTTGTCGATCCGCACCAGCTCCGGCGCCGGCTTGCCGCAGGCGTCCTCGGCGGCATGCAGGTCGCGCTCGGCGGCTTGCAGCTCGCCGCGCAGGCGTTCCAGCTCGCTGTCCATCACCCCGGCCTGCTCGGCCTTCTTCAACGCCGCGCGCTTGCCGACCAGGGCGATTTTCGCCCGCTTCAGCGCCGCCTGGCCGTCGTCGCGGGGCGCCGCGGGCTTCGGCGCGTGACGCTCGAGGCGGGCCAGGGTGGCTTCGCAACGCTCGACCTCGGCGCGCAGTTCGTCGAGGGTCGCCCGCTGCTCGGCGCCGGGCGCTTCGCCGAAGGCCTTTTCCGAGCGCTTGAGCTGGGCGCGGGCCATGGCGGCCTGGGCCTTGGCCTTCTTCAGTTCGGCTTCGTCGCCGAGCGCGGCAGGCGGTGCGCTGGGTAGGTCGCGCGGCAGGCTGGCTTCGGCATCGGCCAGGGCCTTGTCGGCGGCCTCGGCGGCGGCGCGCAGTTCCGCGACCAGGCCATGCTGTTCCGGGGTGTCGTGGCTGAGCAACTGTTTCTCGGCCTTCTTCAGGGCCACCCGCGCCATGCTCGCTTCGATCTTCAGCCGTTTCAGCCGTTCGCTGCCGCTACCGGCCTGCTTGCGCGCCCTGGCCCGCTCGATCGCCGCCTGCACCGGGTCGACCGCCGTGGCGGGGGCGGCTTCCTCGCGCTCGGCCTGGGCGGCGCGCGCCCGCGCGGCCTTCTCCGCGCGTTGGGCGCGTTCTGCGGCCCGGCGCTCCTCGTCGCGGCGCAGGCGAGCCTGGCGTTGCTCGAAACGCTCGCGGGATTGTTCGGCCTTCAGCAACTTCTGCCGCTGCTCGCGGATCTCCGCCTTGGACGCGCGGTAGTACTGCACCAGGGGAATGCTCGACGGGCAGACGTAGGCGCAGGCGCCGCATTCGATGCAATCGAACAGGTTGTGGGCGAGCAATTGCTCGTGCTCGTCGCCCAGGGCGAAGAAATGCAGTTGTTGTGGCAGCAGGCTGACGGGGCAGACCTGGGCGCAGTCGCCGCAGCGGATACAGGGCATGGCCGGCACTGGTTCCGGCAGCTCCGTGGCATCGCCGGCGAGCAGGCAGTTGCAGGTCTTGATCAGCGGCACCGAGAGATCGGGCAGGGCGAAGCCCATCATCGGCCCGCCCATCAGCACGCGTTCCAGACGTCCCTCGGCGAGGCCGGCGAACGCCAGCAACTCGTGTACCGGCGTACCGATCAGCGCCTCGACGTTCATCGGCCGCTCCAGGGCGCCGCCGGCGAGGGTAGTGATCCGCGAGATCAGCGGCCGACCGAGGACGACGGCATCGTGCACGGCGGCCAGGGTGCCGACGTTCTGGCACAGGATGCCGATGTCCGCCGGCAGGCCGTCCGCCGGGACTTCCCTGCCGGTGAGCAACTGGATCAGCTGGCGCTCGCCGCCCGAGGGATAGCGGGTCGGCAGGGCGACGATGCGATAGGGCCGTTCACCGAGGGCGGCGCCGAGGGCGGCGATGGCTTCCGGCTTGTCGTCCTCGATGCCGACCAGCACCTCTTCGGGACGCAGGATATGCACCAGGATATCGATGCCGTCCAGCACCTGCGTGGCGCGCTCGCGCATGAGCAGGTCGTCGGCGCTGATGTAAGGCTCGCATTCGGCGCCGTTCACCACCAGCGTATGGATCTTTTCCGCCGGGCGCGCGGCGAGCTTGGCCGCGGTGGGGAAGCCGGCGCCGCCGAGACCGCCGATGCCGGCCGCGCGGATGCGTTCGAGCAGCGCCAGCGGGCTTTCGGCGCGGAAGTCCGGGCAGGGATGCAGATCGGTCCAGCGCTCCAGGCCGTCGCTGGCGATGACGATGGCCGGCGCGGGAAGACCGGAGGCATGCGGATAGGGGTGTGCGCCGATCGCCACCACGGTACCCGAGGTCGGGGCATGCAGTGCGGCGCTGACGGTGCCGTCCGGGAGGGCGATGGTCTGGCCCTTGAGCACGGCCTGGCCGACTTCCACGCAAGGCCGCGCCGGCGCGCCGATGTGCTGGCCGAGCGGCACGATGTAGCGCTGCGCCAGCGGCGCCTGCTGGATCGGCAGGGCGGTGGAGCGCTCCTTGTTGCCTGGCAGGCAGAGGCCGCCGGGGAAGGCGTGCAGGGCGCTCATGCCGCTCGCTCCCGGTCGCTGGCGATCAGTTGCGGCGACGGCTGCGGCCATTTCCAGTGGCGCACGTCGTCCGGTATCTCGCGCATCTCGATGCAGTCCACCGGACAGGGCTCCAGGCACAGGTCGCAACCGGTGCATTCGTCGGCGATCACCGTGTGCATCAGCCGTGCGGCGCCGACGATGGCGTCCACCGGGCAGGCCTGGATGCACTTGGTGCAGCCGATGCATTCGGCCTCGCGGATGTAGGCCACTCGCGCCGGGGTTTCCTCGGCGGCGTCGAGCGGCTCGGGCTCCAGGTCGAGCAGGTCGGCGAGGGCGCGGATGGTCGCTTCGCCGCCCGGCGGGCACTTGTTGATCTTGTCGCCGGCGGCGATCGCCTCGGCGTAGGGCTTGCAGCCGGGGTAGCCACACTGGCCGCACTGGGTCTGCGGCAGCAGGGCGTTGACCTGCTCGGCGACTGGGTCGCCCTGGACGCGGAAGCGCACCGCCGCATAGCCGAGCAGCGCGCCGCCGGCCATGCAGATCGGCAGCAGCGCGCCGATCGCCAGGAACACGCCGTTCATGGCCGGACCAATCCGCTGAAGCCCATGAACGCCAGCGACATCAGGCCGGCGGTGATCATGCCGATAGCCGCGCCGCGGAACGGCGCCGGCACATCGGCGATGGCGATGCGCTCGCGCAGGGCGGCGAACAGCACCAGCACCAGGGAAAAGCCCAACCCGGCGCCGAAGCCCTGGGTAGTGGCCTGGAGGAAGCCGTATTCGGCCTTGCTGGCGTTGAGCAGGGCGACGCCGAGGACGATGCAATTGGTGGTGATCAGCGGCAGGAAGATGCCGAGCACCCGGTACAGCAGCGGGCTGGTCTTCTTCACCAGCATCTCGGTGAACTGCACCACCACCGCGATCACCAGGATGAAGCCGATGGTGCGCAGGTACTCCAGGTCCAGCGGGCGCAGCACATAGCGTTGCAGGATATGGCTGCACATCGCCGCCAGGGTCAGGACGAAGGTGGTAGCGAGGGACAGGCCGATGGCCGTCTCGATCTTCCGCGACACGCCCATGAACGGGCACAGGCCGAGGAACTGCACCAGGACAAAGTTGTTGACCAGGATGGCGCTGACCAGGATCAGGGCGAGTTCAGTCATACGCGAAGCATTCGTTGCAGGGCCGGGGCCGTCGGGGGAAATCCCCTATTATCGGGCGGGATTGTCCTGCAAGGCTAGCGCAAACACGTACGAAAGACGGGGAGACGGACTGCCGCTGCGTCTCCCGGGGACGCGCTCACTGCAATCTGGCCCGCTCCAGCAGCGCCCAGGCCAGGGCGAAGGTCGGTTCGCCATCCTCGCTCTGCTCGCTGGCGCTGACCACGATCCACCGCGCGCCCGCCGGCTTGGCTGCCCACAGGCGGTATTCGCTGCCTGCGGAGCCGCCGTCGTCTTCCTCTATCTTGTAGCGCGCCTCGCCGTCGCCCAGGCGCCTGCTCGCCAGGTCGGGCGGGGGCGGCGCCTCCTGTCGCTGGACTTCCAGTTGGCGTGGGTTGCGCAGCTTGCCGCCTTCGTCGAAGCGGAAGCCCTCGGCGCTGCGCCGCGCGTCGAAGCCGACGGGGCGTTCCACCACCAGGCCGTTCGGGTGGGTCAGGGTCTTGTCGAAGTCCACCCCGGACTCCGCGGTGCAGGCCAGCAGGGCGAGGCTGGCGAGAATCAGGGCGACTGTCTTCATGGGAACCTCATTCCAGGGTCGAGGAAGGTGGCGTAGGCATCGTCGACGAACATCGGCCAGCCCGGCGACAGGTTGTCGTCCCAGGGCCGCGAGGTGTATTCCGAGGCCAGCGCACGGACATTGTCCCGCGGCCAGTTGCGCGGATTGCCGGCGTAGGCGCGGAGATCGATGGAGGGAAATGCGCCGCGGGTCTTCGGCAACTTGCGCAGCTCCTGTTGCGACGCCAGGTTGGCGACGTAGCGGATGTAACGGGCGGTGGCGAAGATGTTGAATTCGTCGGAAGCCAGCAGGGTGGCGACCGCCTTGCGCGACAGGCCGCGGCGCACCGGCTGGCCGAGCAGGTCGGTGAACAGCTCGTACTTGATCGCGGTGGAGACCACCACCTGGCCGAGGCCGATGGAGGTGTTGGCGCTCTTGATGCTGACTGCCGCCTGATAGTCCTTGGCGTCTTCGTCGCGGGTCTGGTCACGCTGCTCGGCGAGGATGATCGCGCCGATCAGTTGCGGCGTCAGGTCGTACTTGCGCGCGGCCGCGGACATGACCTTGGCCCGCGACGGCGGGTTGCCCGGATAGGCGTCGGGGAACAGCGTGCTGATCGGCTGGCCGACCAGCGTCTGTGCCTGGTTCAGCTTGTCTTGCGGCGACAGCTGGCTCAGGTAGGCGCCCAGGTCGCCGAGCGGGTTGCTGTACTTGGTGACGGTCGCCGGGTCCTTGTTGAGCAGCTTGAGCTGGTCGCCTAGGGCGATGGACGGCAGGTCGGTCGGATTGACGCCGGTGGCGCCGACCCCGCTGAACGGACCCTGGATCGCCTGGCTGGCCACCCCGGTGGCGCCGGCCGCGGCGAAGCCCAGGCGGCCGGCGGCGTCGGCGAGGTCGGCGCAGATGTCGAAGAAGGTGATGGTGGGGAAGTAGATCCAGTTGTCGGTCTGGGTGCCCAGGGGATTGTTGATCAGGCTGCGGATCAAGGCACTGCGTGCCTGGTAGCGCTGCATGGTGGTGCGCCCGGCGATGCTGGCGATCAGCGAGCGCGCCAGTTCCGGCGGGCCCACCCGCTGGAACAGCTTGATCAGCGAGCCGCTCTTGTCGAGTGCGGCGATGGTCGCATCGGGCACGTTGTCGTTGCGGATCGCGGCGATCACCCGGCGGGCTTCCTGGCGGGTCACCTGCCAGTCGTTCCAGCTATAGGAAATCAGTGACTCGATCAGGTCGCTGGTGGCGGTCATCGGTCTTCCTCCTTGTGAGTTGCCAGGTCCGTCAGGCGGTCCTGGGCGAAAGAGCGGACCCTCCCGGTCCGCCCGTATGCCTGGGCTCAGCGCGCCTCGTTCTTGCCAGGCCGCCGCAGCCAGCGCCACAGGCCGCGCAGCAACAGGCCCAGCGGCAGCAGCACGACGAGGAACGGCAGGCTGTAGGCGAAGAACTTCATTGCGGCGATGGTGCCATCGACAAGGTCGTCGAGCAGTTGCCCGGCGGCCGTGGCGAGCTGGCCGAGGCGGCTGTCCGGCTGCGCCTCGCTGCTGAAGCTCAGGGTCAGCAGGTTGGTAGCGATGCGCCGCTGCTGCTGGGCGCCGGCCTGGGCGTTGTCGGCCAGTTGGGCTTCCACCGCGGCGATTTCCTTGGCCAGGGCCAGCAGGTCGCCGACGCTCATGTCCTTGCGCCCCTGGTATTGCTGCAGGGTCTGGTACTCGCGTTGCAGGCGCTCGCGTTGCTGGCGGGTGTCGGCGACCGCCTGGGCCAGGTCCTCGGCGCGGGTCTGCCGGCTTTCCAGCGTACCGCCCTCGGCAGCGGCCGCGACCAGCTTCTCCACGCCGTCCGGGACGATGCGCACGGTGAGTTCGGCGTAATGGCCGATACCGCCGCGTTGTTCGATGGCGAGCACGTCGCACTGGCCGAAGCGCTCGCTGTTGCAGGCGTCGCGGCTGGCGGCGAGTTGCGCGTCGATACGCGCGGCGGGAAGGCGGATGCCGACGCGGTGTTCGTAGGCGAGGGCGGTGCCGGGCTTGCCCGTCTCGCCCTGGAAACCGGCATTGCCGGAGACGCTTTCGGCGTGTTCGGCGGAGCATCCGTAGAGCGCCGCCAGCAGGACGCCGGCGGCAAGCTTCCATGCGTTCATTCTATCGAGCCCTCCATGGCTTCGTGGTCTGCGTTACTTGACGCGCTGGCCCGGCTTGGCGCCGCTGTCCGGACTCAGCAGGTAGATCTCCTCGCCACCCGGACCGGCGGCCAGGACCATGCCCTCGGACACCCCGAACTTCATCTTGCGCGGCGCCAGGTTGGCCACATAGAGCGTCAGGCGGCCTTCCAGGGCGCTCGGGTCGGGATACGCGCTCTTGATCCCGGAGAACACGTTACGCTTCGCGTCGCCGATGTCCAGCGACAGGCGCAGCAGCTTGTCGGCGCCTTCGACGAATTCGCACTTCTCGATCAGGGCGATACGCAGGTCGACCGCGGCGAAAGCGTCGAAGTCGATCTCCGCGGCGATGGGTTCCTTGACCAGCTCGCCGTTGCCGGCGGGTTGCGATGCGGCGGCGAGGTCTTCCTTGGAGGCTTCGATCATGGCTTCTACTTTCGCGGGCTCGATACGGGTCATCAGGGGCTGGAACGGGTTCAGCTGGTGGTTGGCCAGCAGGGTCTGGTGGTCGGCCCAGGTCAGCGGGGCGACGTTGAGGAAGGCTTCGGCGGCGGTGGCCAGCTTCGGCAGCACCGGCTTGAGGAAGATCACCAGTTGGCGGAACAGGTTGATGCCCAGGCCGCAGACGGCCTGGACCTTGTCCTGCTGGCCTTCCTGCTTGGCCAGCGCCCAGGGCGCCTGTTCGGCGATCCAGGCGTTGGCGCGGTCGGCGAGGGCCATGATCTCGCGCATGGCGCGATTGAAGTCGCGGGCCTCATAGGCCTCGGCGATGCCCGGTGCGGCCTCGCGGAAGGCGGCGAGCAGCTCCGGCGCCGGATCGGCGCCGACCAGCACGCCGGCGTTGCCCTTGTGGATGAAGCCGGCGCAGCGGCTGGCGATGTTGACGACCTTGCCGACCAGGTCGGAGTTGACCTTCTGCACGAAGTCCTCGAGGTTCAGGTCGAGGTCCTCGACGCCGCGGCCGAGCTTGGAGGCGTAGTAGTAGCGCAGGTATTCCGGGTCCAGGTGGTCGAGGTAGGTGCGCGCCTTGACGAAGGTGCCGCGTGACTTGGACATCTTCTGGCCGTTCACGGTCAGGTAGCCGTGCACGTTCAGCGCGGTCGGCTTGCGGTAGCCGGCGCCTTCGAGCATGGCCGGCCAGAACAGCGCGTGGAAGTTGACGATGTCCTTGCCGATGAAGTGGTACAGCTCGGCGCCGGAGTCCTTGCCCCAGAACGCGTCGAAGTCCAGTTCGGGACGCCGCGCGCAGAGGTTCTTGAAGCTGGCCATGTAGCCGATCGGCGCGTCCAGCCAGACGTAGAAGTACTTGCCGGGAGCGTCGGGAATCTCGAAGCCGAAGTACGGCGCGTCACGCGAGATGTCCCACTGCTGGAGGCCGCTGTCCAGCCATTCGGCGAGCTTGTTGGCCACCGACTCCTGAAGGGCGCCGCTGCGGGTCCATTGCTTGAGCATGGCCTCGAAGTCCGGCAGCTTGAAGAAGTAGTGCAGCGATTCCTTGAGCACCGGGGTGGCGCCGGAGATCGCCGATTTCGGGTCCTTCAGTTCGGTCGGGGCGTAGGTCGCGCCGCAGGCCTCGCAGTTGTCGCCGTACTGGTCGGCGGTGCCGCACTTCGGGCAGGTGCCCTTGATGAAGCGGTCGGCGAGGAACATCTGCTTTTCCGGGTCGAAGTACTGGGTCACCGGGCGGGTGTCGATGTGCCCGGCGTCGCGCAGTTTCAGGTAGATCGCGCTGGACAGCTCGCGGTTTTCTTCCGAGTGGGTCGAGTGGTAGTTGTCGAAGTGCACCAGGAAGTCGGCGAAGTCGCCCATGTGCTCGGCGCGCACGGCATCGATCAGTTGCTCGGAGGTGATGCCCTCGCGCTCGGCGCGGAGCATGATCGCCGAACCGTGGGCGTCGTCGGCGCAGACGTAGACGGCCTGGTTGCCACGCATCTTCTGGAAGCGCACCCACATGTCCGTCTGGATGTACTCCAGCATGTGTCCCAGGTGAATGGAACCGTTGGCGTAGGGGAGGGCGCTGGTAACGAGGATCTTGCGTGGTTCGGACATGGGTTCGGCTTATCGGCTGAGAGCTAAACGGATCGGTCACTATAAAGAAGCGGCGGTTTTTTTTCATCCGCGCGCCACTCGGGTAGGATGACCGGCATCGATTCCCCGCTTAACCCTCAGGAAATCCCCCATGTCCGCTATCACTCGCCAAACGGTGGAAGCCACCCTCCGCCAGTACCAGGACCCCTATCTGAACCAGGACCCCGTCAGCGCCGGCTGCCTGCGCGAGGTGGAGATCCAGGGCGACCGCGTGCGGGTGCGCCTGGAACTGGGGTACGCCGCCGGGCTGTTCAGGAACGGCCTGGCGCAAACCCTGCAAATGGCCCTGGAGGCGCTCGACGGCGTCGCTCGCGCCGAGGTCCGGGTCGACTGCGTGATCCAGCCGCACAAGGCACAGCCGCAGGTCGAGGTGATGGGCAACGTGAAGAACATCGTCGCGGTGGCTTCCGGCAAGGGCGGCGTCGGCAAGTCCACCACCGCCGCCAACCTGGCCCTGGCCCTGGCCCGCGAGGGTGCGCGGGTGGGCATCCTCGACGCGGACATCTACGGACCCAGCCAGGGCATCATGTTCGGCCTGCCGGAAGGTACCCGGCCGAAGGTCCGCGAGCAGAAGTGGTTTGAGCCCCTGGAGGCGCACGGGGTCCAGGTGATGTCGATGGCCTTCCTCACCGACGACAGCACGCCGGTGGTCTGGCGCGGACCGATGGTCTCCGGCGCCCTGATCCAACTGATCACCCAGACCGCCTGGGACAACCTCGACTACCTGGTGGTGGACATGCCGCCGGGCACCGGCGACATCCAGCTGACCCTGGCGCAGAAGGTGCCGGTGGCCGGCGCGGTGATCGTCACTACCCCGCAGGACCTGGCGCTGCTCGACGCGAAGAAGGGCGTGGAGATGTTCCGCAAGGTGAACATCCCGGTGCTCGGCGTGGTGGAGAACATGGCGGTGCACATCTGCTCCAACTGCGGCCATGCCGAGCACCTGTTCGGCGAGGGCGGCGGCGAGAAGCTGGCGGCGCAGTTCGGCGTCGAGCTGCTGGCCTCCATGCCGCTGTCGATCGCCATCCGCACCCAGGCCGACAGCGGCCGGCCGACGGTGATCGCCGACCCGGAAAGCCAACTGGCGATGCTCTACCAGGAAATCGCCCGCCATGTCGGCGCGCGCATCGTGCTCAGCGAGCGGGCCAGCGTCGGCCTGCCGAACATCAGCATCAGCGACGACTGAGGCGGTCGGGCAGCCGTCGGCGACGGCTGCCTTTGCCCTGGGGCGGCGGCCCCGGTAAGATTCGCGATCATTTTTCGCAGCTTTCGACAGGACACCCTCCATGACCATCAAATCGGACAAGTGGATTCGCCGCATGGCTCAGGAGCACGGCATGATCGAGCCGTTCGTCGAGCGCCAGGTGCGCGGTGCGGACGACAGCCGGGTGATTTCCTACGGGGTGTCCAGCTACGGCTACGACGTGCGCTGCGCCGCCGAGTTCAAGGTGTTCACCAACATCCATTCGGCGGTGGTCGATCCGAAGAACTTCGACGAGAAAAGCTTCGTCGACATCAACAGCGACGTCTGCATCATCCCGCCGAACTCCTTCGCCCTGGCGCGGACCGTCGAGTACTTCCGCATCCCGCGCGACGTCCTGACCATCTGCCTGGGCAAGAGCACCTACGCGCGTTGCGGCATCATCGTCAACGTCACTCCGCTGGAGCCGGAGTGGGAAGGCCATGTGACCCTCGAGTTCTCCAATACCACCAACCTGCCGGCGAAGATCTACGCCAACGAAGGCGTGGCGCAGATGCTCTTCCTGCAATCCGACGAGGCCTGCGAAGTGTCCTATAAGGACCGTGGCGGCAAATACCAGGGGCAGCGCGGCGTGACCCTGCCAAAAGCCTGACGCCAGAGCGTTTCGACACCGGAAACCGGGCCTGGCGCCCGGTTTTTTCATGCCTTTTCCGCCAACGCCTCGCAGTTCCCCGCCGGCCGCTCTGGCTCGCCTTATCGCGGGCGGGCAGGGGCTTATGCGCAGGCGACCGCCCGTCCTGTGAAATCTGGCAGTTACCGTTAGCTTTCGAATTGGCTAAAAAGTGTTCATCGGCTAGGCGTGAACACGGACGCCAATCGTTTGCGCAGGCCGATCTGCAAGACCCACACAAGCCCCTCGCCTGAAGGGGTATGCATCCGTCGTGGCTGGTCCGCGCGGGTGGCCGCTGAGTTACTTGTCTGCCGTTCGAACAACAAGAACGAACTCTATGTAATGCCGGGATACCCGTGGCAGCGATAGCTGTTTGCCTGTTCGAAAATTTTTGGGAGGTGTGAGATGCGGCGCGAAAGTCTGTTGGTATCGGTTTGCAAGGGCCTGCGGGTACATGTCGAGCGCGTTGGGCAGGATCCCGGGCGCAGCACGGTGATGCTGGTCAACGGCGCGATGGCGACCACCGCCTCGTTCGCCCGGACCTGCAAGTGCCTGGCCGAACATTTCAACGTGGTGCTGTTCGACCTGCCCTTCGCCGGGCAGTCGCGGCAGCACAACCCGCAGCGCGGGTTGATCACGAAGGATGACGAGGTGGAAATCCTCCTGGCGCTGATCGAGCGCTTCGAGGTCAATCACCTGGTCTCCGCGTCCTGGGGCGGCATCTCCACGCTGCTGGCGCTGTCGCGCAATCCGCGCGGTATCCGCAGCTCGGTGGTGATGGCATTCGCCCCTGGGCTGAACCAGGCGATGCTCGACTACGTCGGGCGGGCGCAGGCGCTGATCGAGCTGGACGACAAGTCGGCGATCGGCCATCTGCTCAACGAGACCGTCGGCAAATACCTGCCGCCGCGCCTGAAAGCCAGCAACCATCAGCACATGGCTTCGCTGGCCACCGGCGAATACGAGCAGGCGCGCTTTCACATCGACCAGGTGCTGGCGCTCAACGATCGGGGCTACCTGGCTTGCCTGGAGCGGATCCAGAGCCACGTGCATTTCATCAACGGCAGCTGGGACGAATACACCCCCGCCGAGGACGCCCGCCAGTTCCGCGACTACCTGCCGCACTGCAGTTTCTCGCGGGTGGAGGGCACCGGGCATTTCCTCGACCTGGAGTCCAAGCTGGCCGCGGTACGCGTGCACCGCGCCCTGCTCGAGCACCTGCTGAAGCAACCGGAGCCGCAGCGGGCGGAACGCGCGGCGGGATTCCACGAGATGGCCATCGGCTACGCCTGAACCCTTGACCTGCGAAGACCCGGCCTGGCCGGGCTTTGCGGTTGCATAACGCACGGAGTAGCCCCATGCACGCCATCCTCATCGCCATCGGCTCGGCCGGCGACGTATTTCCCTTCATCGGCCTGGCCCGGACCCTGAAACTGCGCGGGCACCGCGTGAGCCTCTGCACCATCCCGGTGTTTCGCGACGCGGTGGAGCAGCACGGTATCGCGTTCGTCCCGCTGAGCGACGAACTGACCTACCGCCGGACCATGGGCGATCCGCGCCTGTGGGACCCCAAGACGTCCTTCGGCGTGCTCTGGCAAGCCATCGCCGGGATGATCGAGCCGGTCTACGAGTACGTCTCGGCGCAGCGCCATGACGACATCGTGGTGGTCGGCTCGCTATGGGCGCTGGGCGCACGCATCGCTCACGAGAAGTACGGGATTCCCTACCTGTCCGCGCAGGTCTCGCCATCGACCCTGTTGTCGGCGCACCTGCCGCCGGTACACCCCAAGTTCAACGTGCCCGAGCAGATGCCGCTGGCGATGCGCAAGCTGCTCTGGCGCTGCATCGAGCGCTTCAAGCTGGATCGCACCTGCGCGCCGGAGATCAACGCGGTGCGCCGCAAGGTTGGCCTGGAAACGCCGGTGAAGCGCATCTTCACCCAATGGATGCATTCGCCGCAGGGCGTGGTCTGCCTGTTCCCGGCCTGGTTCGCGCCGCCCCAGCAGGATTGGCCGCAACCCCTGCACATGACCGGCTTCCCGCTGTTCGACGGCAGTATCCCGGGGACCCCGCTCGACGACGAACTGCAACGCTTTCTCGATCAGGGCAGCCGGCCGTTGGTGTTCACCCAGGGCTCGACCGAACACCTGCAGGGCGACTTCTACGCCATGGCCCTGCGCGCGCTGGAACGCCTCGGCGCGCGTGGGATCTTCCTCACCGGCGCCGGCCAGGAACCGCTGCGCGGCTTGCCGAACCATGTGCTGCAGCGCGCCTACGCGCCACTGGGAGCCTTGCTGCCATCGTGCGCCGGGCTGGTCCATCCGGGCGGTATCGGCGCCATGAGCCTGGCCTTGGCGGCGGGGGTGCCGCAGGTGCTGCTGCCCTGTGCCCACGACCAGTTCGACAATGCCGAACGGCTGGTCCGGCTCGGCTGCGGGATGCGCCTGGGCGCGCCGTTGCGCGAGCAGGAGTTGCGCGGGGCGCTGTGGCGCTTGCTCGAGGACCCGGCCATGGCGGCGGCCTGTCGGCGTTTCATGGAATTGTCACAACCGCACAGTATCGCTTGCGGTAAAGCGGCCCAGGTGGTCGAACGTTGTCATAGGGAGGGGGATGCGCGATGGCTGAAGGCTGCGTCCTGAACGGTGCTGGCATAACAGATAGGGTTGCCATGATTTTGCCGTATCGGCAAGGCTGCGCGCTTGACAGCGTCATACCCCGGGCCAATTCTGCTGCGATGCATTTTTTATCGATCAGGGCTTACTGCAATGAGGAATGACGGAGGCTTTTTGCTGTGGTGGGACGGTTTGCGTAGCGAGATGCAGCCGATCCACGACAGCCAGGGCGTGTTCGCCGTCCTGGAAAAGGAAGTGCGGCGCCTGGGCTTCGATTACTACGCCTATGGCGTGCGCCACACGATTCCCTTCACCCGGCCGAAGACCGAGGTCCATGGCACCTATCCCAAGGCCTGGCTGGAGCGATACCAGATGCAGAACTACGGGGCCGTGGATCCGGCGATCCTCAACGGCCTGCGCTCCTCGGAAATGGTGGTCTGGAGCGACAGCCTGTTCGACCAGAGCCGGATGCTCTGGAACGAGGCCCGCGATTGGGGACTCTGCGTCGGCGCGACCTTGCCGATACGCGCGCCGAACAATTTGCTCAGCGTGCTTTCCGTGGCGCGCGACCAGCAGAACATCTCCAGCTTCGAGCGCGAGGAAATCCGCCTGCGGCTGCGTTGCATGATCGAGTTGCTGACCCAGAAGCTGACCGACCTGGAGCATCCGATGCTGATGTCCAACCCGGTCTGCCTGAGCCATCGCGAACGCGAGATCCTGCAATGGACCGCCGACGGCAAGAGCTCCGGGGAAATCGCCATCATCCTGAGCATTTCCGAGAGCACGGTGAACTTCCACCACAAGAACATCCAGAAGAAGTTCGACGCGCCGAACAAGACGCTGGCTGCCGCCTACGCTGCGGCGCTGGGCCTCATCTGATGCCTAGGGCGCGCCGGCTGGCGCGCCCTACCAGATCTGGCAGGTTGCCTGCCGTTCATCCTCCTTTAGTCTTCCCCCTCATGTGTGTGCTGGTATGTCCTCCGACTGAGAGGGCCCAGGAGTATCAGGGTAGGGATGCCGCCTTTTTTTCTCGGCCGGCACGACACGGGGACTTGGTCATGATCGAATTGCTCTCTGAATCGCTGGAAGGGCTTTCCGCCGCCATGATCGCCGAGCTGGGACGCTACCGGCATCAGGTCTTCATCGAGAAGCTGGGCTGGGACGTGGTCTCCACCTCCAGGGTCCGCGATCAGGAGTTCGACCAGTTCGACCATCCGCAAACCCGCTACATCGTCGCCATGGGCCGCCAGGGTATCTGCGGTTGCGCCCGCCTGTTGCCGACGACCGACGCCTACCTGCTCAAGGAAGTCTTCGCTTACCTGTGCAGCGAAACCCCGCCCAGCGATCCGTCGGTATGGGAGCTTTCGCGCTACGCCGCCAGCGCGGCGGACGATCCGCAACTGGCGATGAAGATATTCTGGTCCAGCCTGCAATGCGCCTGGTACCTGGGTGCCAGTTCGGTGGTGGCGGTGACCACCACGGCCATGGAGCGCTATTTCGTTCGCAACGGCGTGATCCTCCAGCGTCTCGGCCCGCCGCAGAAGGTCAAGGGTGAGACGCTGGTCGCGATCAGCTTCCCGGCCTACCAGGAGCGCGGCCTGGAGATGCTGTTGCGCTACCACCCGGAATGGCTGCAGGGCGTACCGCTGTCGATGGCGGTGTGAGATCGTCAGCCGTTTCGCGCACTTTTTTCCGCTTCTCCTGCCGCATGCTCGGCCCGCGCCCCGGTGTCATCGGGCGTTCCCCTGCATCCCTGGATTTGGCTGCGGCTGCCGACTTGCGTAGTCTCTCTGCGGTCCGCCATGCCGAGGAGTCCCCATGCCGAAATCATTCCGCCATCTCGTCCAGGCGCTGGCCTGCCTTGCGCTGCTGGCCAGCGCCAGCCTCCAGGCCCAGGAGAGCCGCCTCGACCGCATCCTCGAGAGCGGCGTGTTGCGCGTCGCCACCACTGGCGACTACAAGCCCTTCAGCTACCGCACGGAAGAGGGCGGCTATGCCGGCTTCGATGTGGACATGGCGCAGCGCCTGGCCGAGAGCCTGGGGGCCAAGCTGGTAGTGGTGCCGACCAGTTGGCCGAACCTGATGCGCGATTTCGCCGACGACCGCTTCGACATCGCCATGAGCGGCATCTCGATCAACCTGGAGCGCCAGCGCCAGGCGTATTTCTCGATTCCCTACCTGCGCGACGGCAAGACGCCGATCACCCTCTGTAGCGAAGAAGCGCGTTTCCAGACCCTGGAGCAGATCGACCAGCCGGGCGTGACGGCCATCGTCAACCCCGGCGGCACCAACGAGAAATTCGCCCGGGCGAACCTGAAGAAGGCCCGGATCCTGGTGCATCCGGATAACGTGACGATCTTCCAGCAGATCGTCGACGGCAAGGCCGACCTGATGATGACCGACGCCATCGAGGCCCGCCTGCAGTCGCGTCTGCACCCGGAACTCTGCGCCGTGCATCCGCAGCAACCCTTCGACTTCGCCGAGAAGGCCTACCTGCTGCCGCGCGACGAGGCCTTCAAGCGCTACGTCGACCAGTGGCTGCACATCGCCGAGCAGAGCGGCTTGTTGCGCCAGCGCATGGAGCACTGGCTCGAATACCGCTGGCCCACCGCGCACGGCAGGTAGTACAGGGGCGGCGAGGTTGGCCGCGGGCCCGCGCGGCCTTCCTTGGCGGCGGCAAAAACGTTATGGTCGGCGCCCCATCCTGGTGCCTGGTCCATGCGTTATCTACTGTTCGTCACCGTCCTCTGGGCGTTCTCCTTCAACCTGATCGGCGAGTACCTCGCCGGCCAGGTCGACAGCTACTTCGCCGTGCTTACCCGGGTCCTTCTCGCTGGCCTGGTGTTTCTCCCGCTGACCCGCTGGCGCGGCGTCGAACCGCGTTTCGTCGGCGGGGTGATGCTGGTCGGCGCGCTGCAGTTCGGCATCACCTACGTCTGCCTGTACCTGAGCTTCAACGTGCTGACGGTGCCCGAGGTGCTGCTGTTCACCGTGCTGACGCCGGTCCACGTGGCCCTGTTCGACGACCTGCTCAACCGCCGCTTCAACTTCTGGGCCCTGGTCGCCGCGCTGGTGGCGGTGCTGGGCGCGGCGATCATCCGCTACGACGGGATCACCGGCGAGTTCCTCCAGGGCTTCCTGCTGCTGCAACTGGCCAACGCCACCTTCGCTGCCGGCCAGGTGCTGTACAAGCGCCTGGTGCGCAAGTACCCGTCCGAGCTGCCGCAGCGCCAGCGCTTCGGTTATTTCTTCGTTGGCGCGCTGCTGGTGGCGTTGCCTGCCTGGCTGTTGTTCGGCGATCCGCAGCGCCTGCCGGCCGGCGAGCTGCAATGGGGCGTACTGGTATGGATGGGGCTGCTGGCCACCGCCCTCGGCCAGTTCTGGTGGAACAAGGGCGCCACCGAGGTGGACGCCGGTACCCTGGCGGTGATGAACAACCTGCACGTGCCGGTCGGGTTGCTGCTCAACCTGCTGATCTGGAACCAGCACGCCGACCTGCCGCGCCTGGCCCTGGGCGGCGCGGTGATCGTCGCTTCGCTGTGGGTCAACCGGCTCGGCCGGCGCGAGGTGCGTGCATGAGGATTTCCGGACAGGGCGTGCTGCTGTCGCTGGCCGCCTCGGTGCTGTTCGTTACCCTGCCGGGCTACGTCCACCTGCTGGAGCCGCTGGACAGCCTGCAGGTGGTGGCGCATCGGGTGGTCTGGTCGATCCCGATGGTCTTCCTGCTGGTCCTCGCCACCCGCCAGTGGCCGACCCTGCGCGCCGCCTGGCGCCGGCTTTTCGCCGAGCCCTGGCTGCTGGCCTGCTTCCCGCTGACTGCGGCGATGATGCTGCTGCAATGGGGCATCTTCATCTGGGCGCCGTTGGCCGGGAAGACCCTCGAACTGTCGCTGGGCTACTTCCTCCTGCCGCTGGCGATGGTGCTGGTGGGGCGGGTGTTCTACGGCGAGCGCCTGACGCCGCTGCAGGCTATCGCCGTGGCCTGCGCGCTGGCCGGGGTGCTCCACGAGTTCTGGCTGACCCGCGCGTTCTCCTGGGTCTCCCTGGTCACCGCGCTGGGCTATCCGCCGTACTTCATGCTGCGGCGCAGGATGGGCGTGGACGCGCTGTCCGGGTTCGTCTTCGAGATGCTCTTCCTGCTGCCGCTGGCGCTGGCCGCGCTGTACTGGCTGGGCGACGAGAGCCAGGCCTTCCGCGAGGCGCCGCGCCTGTGGCTGCTGCTGCCGATGCTGGGGCTGATCAGCGCGCTGGCCTTCGGCGCGATGATGGCTTCCAGCCGGCTGCTGCCGATGGGGCTGTTCGGGATTCTCAGCTACGTCGAACCGGTGCTGCTGTTCCTCGTGGCGGTACTGTTCCTCGGCGAGGCGTTCCGTCCCGAGCAGCTATGGACCTACGCGCCGATCTGGCTGGCGGTGCTGTTGACCGGCTGGGACAGCGCGCGCCTGCTGAGGAAACAGGCGCGGCGGGGCATCTGAGCGAGCCGCAGGCGCCGGAATCAGCGCTTGCGGGTGCTTTCGACCTGGGCGAGGGTGGTCGGCAGGATGCGCTTGCCGGCCAGGTAGTGGCGTTTCCAGTAGCTGCTGTTGAGGTCGGAGACGCGGACCTTCTTGCCGCGCCGTGGCGCGTGCACGAAGCGGTCGTTGCCGACGTAGATGCCGACGTGGTCGACGCTGCGGCTGCGGATCCGGAAGAACACCAGGTCGCCCGGTTGCAGCTTGCCGCGGGAGACCTTGTTGTTGTCCATGTTGTAGATGGCGCGGGCGGTCCGCGGCAGGTCGACGTCGTCGACGTCCTGGAACACATAGTTGACCAGGCCGCTGCAATCGAAGCCTTTCTTCGGCGTGGTGCCGCCCCAGCGGTAGGGGGTACCGATCATGCTGAAGGCGCGGTCGGTGACTTCGGAAGCGGCGGCCGCGACCACCGAGCGGTTGGCGGACTGGCGGGTGCTGACGACCCGGCTGGGCGACAGGGTGGAATTCTTCGACGGCTTGAAGGTGTGGGTGACCTGGTTGGAAGCCAGGCTGGGCCTCGAGAGGGCGGCCAGAAGGGCCGCGAAGCCTACAGACAGGCATGTCAAAAAGGGTGAACGCATTTCGGCATGTCTTCGCGTGCGTGAATAACGGTCCAGGCTTCCGCTGGTTCGTGGTTACTCTCTGTTCATCGGAGTGTCTTCTGGGTGACCGGAACGAGCCCTCCTGACTCTTCCGACCAGGCCGTCAAACGAAACGGCCAACTGCTTCCGGGCCTGGATGCATTCAGGTTTTCCCGGCGACAACGGGCTTAACGAAGGAAAATCGGGGACTCATCGGCGTTCCCAGCGTATTCCCCTACGAAAGCGGCGGCTATTGTGACCTATTTTGACGCCGGCCTTCTGACCATTCGTCGAATGATCGGTTCCGGATGTGACGCGCCGGTTTCGCCGTGCAAGTGGCGATACTTGCGGGTCCGGCAATGACCTGTTGTTCGCCGTGGCCTTGGAAAGCCTCTGCGCCGGGGGTATGTTCGTGGTCCCCGTACCCGAGTGAAGCCCGTAGAAGCGAGTCCAGATATGACCGAAACAGCCAAGCGTCCCTTGTACGTTCCCCATGCCGGCCCATCGCTGCTGGAGATGCCGCTGCTGAACAAAGGCAGCGCGTTCAGTACCCAGGAACGCATCGATTTCAACCTGCAGGGCCTGCTGCCGCACAACATCGAGACCATCGAGGAGCAGACCGAGCGCGCCTACAGCCAGTACAACCTGTGCAACACCGATCTGGACCGCCACATCTTCCTGCGCTCGATCCAGGACAACAACGAGACCCTGTTCTTCCGCCTGCTCGAGGAGCACCTGGAAGAAATGATGCCGATCATCTACACCCCCACGGTCGGCCAGGCCTGCCAGGAGTTCTCGAAGATCTACCGGACCCACCGCGGCCTGTTCATCTCCTACCCGGACCGCGAGCGGATCGACGACATCCTGCGCAGCGCCACCAAGAACAACGTGAAGATCGTGGTGGTCACCGACAGCGAGCGGATCCTCGGCCTGGGCGACCAGGGTATCGGCGGGATGGGCATTCCGATCGGCAAGCTGTCCCTGTACACCGCCTGCGGCGGTATCAGCCCGGCCTACACCCTGCCGGTGGTGCTGGACGTCGGCACCAACAACCCGGACCTGCTCAACGACCCGATGTACATGGGCTGGCGCCACGAGCGGGTGAGCGGGGCGCAGTACGAGGAGTTCGTCGACCTGTTCATCCAGGCGATCAAGCGCCGCTGGCCCAACGTCCTGCTGCAATTCGAGGACTTCGCCCAGACCAATGCCATGCCGTTGCTGGAGCGCTACAAGGACGAACTGTGCTGCTTCAACGACGACATCCAGGGCACCGCCGCGGTGGCCGTGGGCACCCTGCTGGCGGCTTGCAAGGCCAAGGGCGAGAAGCTCAGCGAGCAGACCGTGACCTTCGTCGGCGCCGGCTCCGCCGGTTGCGGCATCGCCGAACAGATCATCGCCGCCATGCAACTGGAGGGCCTGGACGAGGCCCAGGCGCGTCGGCGCATTTTCATGGTCGACCGCTGGGGTCTGCTCACCGACGACATGAGCAACCTGCTCGACTTCCAGCACCGCCTGGCGCAGAAGCGCACCGATCTCGGTGCCTGGGGCGGCCAGCAGGGCGACGACCTGGCGTTGCTGGAAGTGATCCGCAATGCCCGGCCGACGGTGCTGATCGGCGTCTCCGGGCAGCGCGGGCTGTTTTCCGAAGAGGTCATCCGCGAGCTGCACAGCCATTGCAAGCAGCCGCTGGTGATGCCGCTGTCCAACCCGACCTCGCGGGTCGAGGCGACTCCGCAGGAAATCCTCAACTGGACCGACGGCCAGGCGCTGGTCGCCACCGGTAGCCCGTTCCAACCGGTGCAGGTGGGCGACAAGCGGATTCCCATCGCCCAGTGCAACAACGCCTATATCTTCCCCGGTATCGGCCTGGGGGTGATCGCCGCGCGGGCCAACCGGGTCACCGAAGGCATGCTGATGGCCGCGGCCAACGCCCTGGCCAACTGCTCGCCTATCGTTACCCGGGGCGAGGGCGCCGTGTTGCCGGCGCTGGGCGACATCCGCGAGGTCAGCAAGCGCATCGCCGTCGCCGTGGCCAAGCAGGCCCAGGCCGAGGGCAAGGCCCTGCATACCAGCGACGAGGTATTGAACGACGCCATCGAGGCGAACTTCTGGTTCCCGCGCTACCGTGCCTACCGCCGGACTTCGTTCTGAGGCCTAGCCGCAGGCTACGCACAAGGGAGAGGCGTTAATCGCCGATATTCCGCGCGATCGGTGCGAGAACGCGAAAAGGCCACCCCGAGGTGGCCTTTTTCGTTGGCGGTAGCGCTAGCGCTCAGCGCACATGGTCGGGGCGAGTCCGGTGTCCGGCCTGGGCTTCCGGGTTTTCCGCCGCGCGCCGCGCCAGGGCCGGCAGGACATGGTCGCGCAGCAGCGGCGCGAGATTGCCCGGCTGCGGTTGGCCGGGGACCAGCCAGGCCAGTTCCTCGAGCTCCGCCTGCGCACAGACGGCGTGGGGCAGGCGGGCGACGTAGATATCGGCATCGACGCGGGTGTTCGCCTCGTTGGCCGCCGGCGCCTGGAAGCTGCCGAGGTGCTCGAAGGTCGAGGCGCCCATCGGCAGGCGCAGTTCCTCCAGCAGTTCGCGCTGTAGCGCGGCGAGGGGCGTTTCGCCCGGCTCGCGCTTGCCGCCCGGGAGCATGAAGGCCTGGGTGCCGCGCTTGCGCACCAGCAACAGGTTGCCCTGGTCGTCGAACAGGCAGGCGGCGGAAATGCTCAGCAGGTTGTCGGTCATTGCGGGTCGTCCTCGGCGATCACCCGGTAGCGCATCTGTACGATGCCGCTGTTGTAGCCATGTTGTTCCAGCAGTTGCAGGCGCCGCTCGCGGCCGCCGGCGAACAGCGGGATGCCGGCACCGAGCAGCTGCGGAATGACGCTGACGATCACCTCGTCGAGCAGCCCGGCAGCCAGGCAACTACCGGCGAGGCTGCCGCCGCCGGCCAGCCAGACCCGCCGGCAGCCCTGTTCGCCGAGGCGTGCGAGGCCTTCCTGGGGCGTGCCATGGCGCAACTCGACGCCTTCCACCGCGCTCTCCCGGGGATTGCGGGTGAGCACCTGGCAGGGCTTGCCCGGATACGGCCAGTCGCCGAAGCCGCGCACGATATCGTAGGTGCCGCGGCCCATCAGCAGCCCGTCGATGCCCTGGTAGAAGCCGTTGTAGCCATGGTCGTTGCCGCCCTCGGCGAAACGGTCGAGCCAGTCGACGCTACCGTCGGGACGGGCGATGAAGCCGTCCAGGCTGGTGGCGACGTAGTAGATCAGGTGCGGTTTCATGGACGGCGCTCCCCTCGCTTCAGACAGTGGCTTCGTCGCTGCGGCTCGGTGCGGCCAACGCCTCGAACGAACGGACCTCGGCGTCACGGCCTTCGAGCATGCCCTGCAGCCCCTGGCGCAGGTCCTGGCCGCTGGGCTGCTGGTAGGCGCCGAGGCCGAACTCCGGCATCACCGCCAGCAGGTAGTCGAACACGTCGCCCTGGATGCGCTCGTAGTCGATCCAGCCGGTGGTGCGGGTGAAGCAGTATATCTCCAGCGGGATGCCCTGGGCGGTCGGCTGCAACTGGCGGACCATGCAGGTCATGTCCTGATGGATGTCCGGATGGTTCTGCAGGTAGGCCAGCGCGTAGGCGCGGAAGGTGCCGATGTTGGTCAGCCGGCGGCGGTTGGCGGCCAGCGGTGCGACCCCGCCGTTGGCGGCATTCCATTCCTGCAGCTCGGTCTGCTTGCGCGCCATGTACTCGGTGAGCAGGCGCACCTGGCTCAGGCGCCGCTCTTCCTTTTCGTCGAGGAAGCGCACCTGGCTGGAGTCGACGTAGATCGCCCGCTTGATCCGCCGTCCGCCGGACTGCTGCATGCCGCGCCAGTTCTTGAACGACTCCGACATCAGGCGCCAGGTCGGCACCGAGACGATGGTCTTGTCGAAGTTCTGCACCTTCACGGTGTACAGGGTGATGTCCACCACGTCGCCGTCGGCGCCGACCTGCGGCATCTCGATCCAGTCGCCGACCCGCAGCATGTCGTTGCTGGTGAGCTGTACGCTGGCGACGAAGGACATCAGGGTGTCCTTGTAGACCAGCAGGAGGACCGCCGACATCGCGCCGAGGCCGGACAGCAGCAGGAGCGGCGAGCGGTCGATGATGATCGAGACGATGATGATCGCGCCGAACACGAACACGGCGATCTTCGCCAGTTGCACGTAGCCCTTGATCGAGCGGGTGCGGGCATGCTCGGTACGCGCGTAGATGTCCAGCAGGGCATTCAGCAGCGCGGTGAGGGCGAGGATCAGGAACAGCACGGTGAAGGCCAGTGCCAGGTTGCCGAGGAAGTGCGCGGCCTTGTCCGGCATCTCCGGGATCCACGGCAGGCCGAATTGCACCAGCAGCGAGGGCGTGGTCTGCGCCAGGCGCTGGAACACCTTGTTGCGGATCAGGTCGCCGAGCCAGTGCAGCGCCGGCTGGCGGGCCAGCAGGTTGACCGCGTAGAGGACGATGTAGCGGGCCACCCGGCCGAGGATCAGGGCGCCCACCAGCAACAGGCCGAAGGCCAGGCAGGCGTGGAGGATGGGGTGCTGGTCGAGTGCCGACCAGTATTCGGAGAGCTGGTCGAGAAGGGATGTGGAGTCCATGGACAGGCGACTTCCTTTGTTGCGGTGGGGCGGGCGAGCCGATTCCCACGGTTTGACGAAACATCCCGGCCGGCGGGCCGGGAACGCACAAAGGGATCAAGAGTGCCTCATCGGGCACGGCTTCGCATCTCGGATATGTCTGAAAAGGTTTCCCGCCGATGCACGGATCAACCGGCGAGCTCCTCCAGGGTGCGCCCGCGGGTCTCGATACCGAAGGCCCAGACCACCAGGGCGGCGATCCCGAAGCACAGCGCGCCGAGGCTGAATACCCCGCCCTGTCCGGTGAGCGGCAGGATCAGCCCGGTGACCAGCGGGCCGAGCAGCGAGCCGATCCGCCCGACCGCCGAGGCGAAGCCCGAGCCGGTGGCCCGCGCGGAGGTCGGGTAGAGTTCCGGGGTGTAGGTGTAGAGCACCGCCCACATGCCGAACAGGAAGAACTGCATGGCCAGGCCGAAGCCGATCAGCAGCGCCAGGCTGCCGCCGAACACCGCGGTCTGGCCGTAGGCGTAGGCCATCGCGCCGCCGCCGAGGAGCATCAGCACGCAGCTCGGCTTGCGGCCCCAGCTTTCCACCAGCCAGGCCGCGCAGAGGAAGCCGGGTATCCCGGCCAGCGAGATCAGCACCGTGTAGTACACCGACTGGGTGACGGCGAAGCCGGATTGCTGGAGCAGCGCGCTGAGCCAGGAGGTCAGGCCGTAGAAACCGAGCAGGGCGAAGAACCACAGGCCCCAGACGGTCAGGGTGCGGCGCCGGTAGGCTGGCGACCAGAGTTCGGCGAAGGCGCTGAAGAAGCCCGGACGGCTGCGTTCCCGCTGCGGTTGGCGCAGCGGCGGCGGCAGCTCGGTCAGGCCCAGCGAACGCATCACCCGTGCCTCTATGCCGCGCAATACCCGGTCCGCCTGTTCGCGCCGGCCGGCCTGCTCCAGCCAGCGCGGCGACTCGGGAATCAGGAAGCGGATGGCGAGGACGAAGACCGCCGGCAGCGCCAGCACCAGGAAGATCGTGCGCCAGCCGGTCAGCGGCAGGAGGACGTAGGACAGGCAGCCGGCGGCGACGAAGCCCAGCGGCCAGAAGCCGTCCATCAGTGCAATGTACTTGCCGCGGCGGCTGGCCGGGATCATTTCCGACAGCAGCGACTGGGCGATGGGAAACTCCATCCCCATGCCGATCCCCAGCAATACCCGGTAGAAGGTCAGGCTGCCGAGGTCGCCGGCGGTGGAGCACAGGTAGCTGGCCAGGCCCCAGAGTACGATGCTGCCCTGGAATACCGGCTTGCGCCCGAAACGGTCGGCGAGCATGCCCGACAGGGCCGCGCCGATCACCATGCCGAAGAAGCTCGAGCTGGCCAGCAGCCCGGCCTGTGCCGAGTCGAGCCCGAACTCGGCTTTGATCGAGCCGAGCAGGAAGGTCATCATCGCCAGGTCCATCGAGTCGAAGAAGAATGCCAGCGCGATGATCACGAAGATCAGTCGGTGATACGGACTCAGCGGCAGCCGTTCGAGGCGTTCGGCGGCGGATGCGGGCGCGTCGGGCATGAGCTGGTTCCTCTGGGCGGCGGGCGTCGAACGAGTCTGCGACCGCCGCCCGCGCCGCGCTTGCCTGGCGGCGACCCGGCGTCGAGCCGATTGCGACGCCGGCGCTGGCCGTCGCGCCGCGCGAATAAAGCCTGCGCGCCGGCGCGGCAACCGTTAGGCTATGCACCTGTCCATTTTCACGTGCAATGCCGAGGTTTCCCTTGTTCAGCCAATTTCCCCTCCACGAACGCCTGCTGAAGGCACTGGAAAGCCTGTCCTTCAGCGAGCCGACGCCGGTCCAGGCCGCGGCCATTCCCAAGGCGCTGGAGGGGCACGACCTGCGGGTCACGGCGCAGACCGGCAGCGGCAAGACCGCGGCCTTCCTGCTACCGCTGCTGCACCGCCTGCTGGTCGAGGACAAGCCGCGCTCCCTGGCGCGTGCGCTGATCCTCCTGCCGACCCGCGAGCTGGCCCAGCAGACCCTCAAGGAAGTCGAGCGCTTCGCCCAGTTCACCTTCATCAAGGCCTGCCTGATCACTGGCGGCGAGGACTTCAAGGTGCAGGGCGCGCGCCTGCGCAAGAACCCGGAGATCATCATCGGCACCCCCGGCCGCCTGCTCGAGCAGCGCAACGCCGGCAACCTGCCGTTGCAGGACATCGAGGTGCTGGTGCTGGACGAGGCCGACCGCATGCTCGACATGGGCTTCGCCGCCGACGTGCTGGCCCTGGCCAATGCCTGCCCGGCCGAGCGCCAGACCCTGCTGTTCTCCGCCACCCACAGCGGCGCCGGGTTGAACAAGGTGATCGCCGAGGTGCTGCGCGAGCCGCAAGTGCTGCGCCTGAACCAGGTCGGCGAGCTGAACGAGAACGTCCGCCAGCAGGTCATCACCGCCGACGACGTGGCGCACAAGGAACAGTTGCTGCAATGGCTGCTGAGCAACGAGACCTACACCAAGGCCATCGTCTTCACCAACACCCGGGTCTCCGCCGATCGCCTGACCGGGCGGCTGATCGCCAACCAGCACAAGGTCTTCGTCCTGCATGGCGAGAAGGACCAGAAGGACCGCAAGCTGGCCATCGAGCGCCTGAAGCAGGGCGCGGTGAAGATCCTCGTCGCCACCGACGTCGCCGCACGCGGCCTGGACGTCGAAGGCCTGGACCTGGTGATCAACTTCGACATGCCGCGCAGCGGCGACGAGTACGTGCACCGCATCGGCCGCACCGGCCGCGCCGGCGCCGAGGGCCTGGCGATCTCGCTGATCTGCCATGGCGACTGGAACCTGATGTCGAGCGTCGAACGCTACCTCAAGCAGAACTTCGAACGACGCAACATCAAGGAACTGAAGGCCGCCTACCAGGGGCCGAAGAAGCTCAAGGCCTCGGGCAAGGCCGCCGGCAGCAAGAAGAAAAAGCAGGACAGGAAGGGCGCCGCCGCCAAGCCCGCGGCCAAGCGCAAGCCCGCCGCGCGGCCGAAGGCCGGGCCGTCGGCGGTGGTCAGCGCCGACGGCATGGCGCCGCTCAAGCGCAAGAAGCCGACGGCGGAGTGATCGCGCGCCGCCGACGGCTTCGGAGGGCGGATAACCGTTTGTTGTTATCCGCCACGCCGGCGTTGGATGGCGGATAACGCCGCTGGCGCTGTCCGCCCCGGGGGACTGCCTGGCCCCGTTTTCAGCTCCCCGCCGTCGCGCCCGCCTCGTCGTTGGCCGGCGGCGTGGCGCTCTTCACCAGCGGCGTATCGTAGCTGCTCGCCTCGTAGCTCACGCAATGGCGGATCTGCGGCGGACCGTCGCCGGCATGCAGGGCGGTGACGTTGTCGATGACGATCTTGTCAGCCAGGGTCATGCGGTCGAGCATGCGCAGGTGCTGGATCCAGTTGTCCACCAGGAACAGTTCCTGCCAGACCTCCGGGTTGCTCACGTCGCGGAACAGCGACCAGCGCTCCGCGCCGTTGCGCAGGCGCAGGCGGCGCAGCGGCTGGGCGGCGCGAACGAAGTCGCGGGTGCGCTCGGCGGGAATCCGGTATTCGATGGAGACCAGCACCATGCCTCGCCGCGTGTTGAAGACGAAGCTCGGCTGCCCGGGCATGCTCGCCGGCGCGCGGGAAATACTGGCGGCGTCCATTTCCGGCAGGCGCGAGTTGTACAGGAGGATCACCGAGGCCAGCAGCAGGCAGCCGGCGGCCAGCAGCGCGCCGTGCACGGTCATGGTCTCGGCGAGATGGCCCCAGAGGAATGAACCCAGCGCCAGGCCACCGTACAGCGCGGTCTGGTACAGCGCCAGGGCGCGCGCCTTGATCCAGTCGGGGACGAGGATCTGCACCGCCGAGTTGTAGGTGGCGAGGGCGCCGATCCAGCAGCCGCCGCCGAGGATCAGCACCGGGAACAGGACCCAGAGGTTGTCCACCAGGCCGAGGGTCAGCAGGATCAGCGCCAGGGTGAAGCCGGCCAGGCTGATCAGCCGGCTGCTGCCGATCCGCTGGCGCAGGCGCGAGACCTGGGTGCTGCCGAGGATCGCGCCGAGGCCGAGGGCGCCGAGCATGTAGCCGTAGATCGCCGCGTCGCCGTCCGGGTTGCGGTGCGCCAGCAGCGGCAGCAGGGCCCAGACCGCGCTGGCGGAGAGGCCGAAAGCGAAGGAGCGCATCATCACCAGGCGGGTGACGGTGGAGTACTGGGTGAAGCGCAGCGCCGCGGTGACGCCTTCGAGGATGCCTTCCGGCGGCAGGCTGCGCTTGGGCACGTCGCGCCGCCACTGCCAGATCGCCCAGATCAGGGCCATGTAGCAGAAGCTGTTGAACAGGAACACCCAGGCCGGTCCCACCGCGCTCAGCAGCAGGCCACCGAGGGCCGGGCCGGCGGCGCGGGCGACGTTGTAGTTGACGCTGTTGAGCAGCACCGCGTCGCTGACCATGCGCGCCGGCACCTGCTCGTTGACCGCCGCCTGCCAGGCCGGGATGGTCACCGAGCCGCCGAGGGAGATCCAGAGGATGGAGATGATCAGCAGCACCGGGTCGAGGTAGCCGAGGAAGGCCAGCAGGGTGGCGAACATCGCCCCGGTCATCTCGAAGCTGAGCCCCCAGAGCATGATCTTGCGCCGGTCGTGGTTGTCGGCGATGACCCCGGAGAGGATCGACAGCAGCACCAGCGGCAGCGCCGCGGCGACCTGGATCATCGCCACCATCAGCGGGCTGGCGTGGGCGTCGGTGACCACCCAGGCGGCGGCTACCGACTGGGCCCAGGTGCCGAGGTTGGCGAACAGGTTGCAGATCCAGATGATGCGGAAGGCCTGGATCGAGAACGGCGCCCAGGTGCCGGTGCGTTCTGGCTTGGCCGCTTGGCCTTCGGGTTTGAGGGGCAGGTCGTGCTTGGGCGAAACGGACTGGAGCATCAGATGGGTGCCTTGTATCAGCGTGCCTGATGTCGGGAAAGTCTAGCCGCCTGGCGCCTGGGCGCCATTGATGGCGGTCATGGGGCCGGCCCGGCGTGGATAGACATTGGTCCGATGGCGCTATCGGAGAGTTCCGATGTCCAGGCAGGACAGTGCCCTGGGTGTCCCGCATTGGTAGGCTTGCCGGCACCGAGTCGAGACAAGAGCGAAAAGCCGATGAAGTTGCTGTTGCGTTACCTGCTGCTGGGGGCGTGGGTCGTCTCGCCGAGCCTGTGGGCCTGGTCCAACCATACGGTGGGCAGCTACCTGGCATTGCGCGAGCTGGCGGCCATCCGCGAGGCGCCGCAAGTCGAGGTGGAGCCGCTGGAGGCGTTCCTCGCCGCCGAGCGCGACGGACTGGCCGCACTGCTGGACGAGCAGGAAGCCTACGCCCGAGCGCATATCGGCAACTACCCGGCGCGTCCGGACACCCTGCGCTTCGCCGCCGACGGCGAGGCCGGCGACTTGCGCCAGGCGTTCCTCGCGGCGCTGCGGGTCAACCCGGAGATCCGCCTGGCGCTGGCGATCCAGCCGCTTCCCGGGCAGGACCAGCCGCAGCGCCCGCACCTCAAGCCACAGGAGGTGCTGGTGTTCCAGAACCTCTCGCCGTGGACCGCCTGGCGTTTCATTCGCCTGGAGCCCGGCGAGCGAGTCGCGCCCCTGGCAGTGCTGGCCACCGCCGCCGACGAGCCGGACTACGGCCACGACATCAACCTGTTCAGCGACAACCCCGGCGAGGCCGGCCAGCGCTACGGCTTCGGCACCCAGCCATTCGGCGACCCGCGCTTCGAGTTCAGCTCCCAGGCGCCGTTCCACATGGGCTTCTACCACGAGGCGGCGGTGATCTACAGCGGTGCGCCGTTCCTCGCCCGGGCCTGGCCGGAATGGCGTGCCTACCAGTATTTCGGCCTGTCCCGATTCGCCTTCGCCAACGGTCATCCCTACTGGGGCTACCGGTTCCTTGGCTGGGGCATGCACTACATCCAGGACATCACCCAGCCCTACCACTCCACGCCGCTGCCCGGTGCCAGCCTGGCGGCGATGCTACAGATGGAGGGCAAGGCATTGCTCGGCTACCCGGAGGAAAAGCAGGCGGCCATCGAGCGTGTTGCGAACCGCCATACCGCGGTGGAGAAATACCAGTTCGACTGGCTGCGCCAACTGCTCCGCGACGGCCCCCCGCAGCCGATGCTCGACGCCTACGCCGACACCCGCCGCGACGGTGCCTATCCGGCCTATTCGCCGACCTACTTGCGCGAGGTGGTGGCCGCCGAGTCGAATGCCCACGCCGCGGCCTTCGACGCCGCCATCGGCGAATGGCTGGCCGCCCGCCCGGCCTCCGCCGCGCAAGACTTCAGCGAGAGCAACCAGCCACGCCCCGAGACTCACGACAATGCGGCGCTGAACGCGCAACTGATCGAACTGATCGGGCATTTCGGCGCGCACAGCCGGAACATCGCCAGGGCGGCGTTGGAGACGGAGGAGGGTGGGGCGAAGGAGTGAGGGGGACGGCGGATGAGCGGCGGATAACCGCGAGCGGTTATTCGCCCTAAGGAGCGGGGGCGCAGTCCGGCTTTTTCGGGGTGTGTAGGGCGAATAACGCCATGGGCGTTATCCGC
>NZ_KV811348.1:258152-298566 GCF_001813025.1 Pseudomonas sp. HMSC066A08 | reverse complement strand
GAGCGGCGGATGACCGCGAGCGGTTATTCGCCCTACGGAGCTGGGGCGCAGTCCGGCTTTTTCGGGTCGTGTAGGGCGAATAACGCCATGGGCGTTATCCGCCGATGTAGCGGATGAGCGGCGGATGACCGCGAGCGGTTATTCGCCCTGCGGAGCTGGAGCGCTGTCCGGCATTTCCGGGGTGTGCAGGGCGGCGAACCCGCCCCGCCAGGTGGGTCGATACCGCGACTCAGTCGCGCAACAGCTCCGCAGGCACCTCGCTGCGCAACATCAATTGGCACTGCTGGCTCTCCGGGTCGAACAGGATCACCGCCTCGCCCCGCCGCAAGGCATGCCGGGCGCGTTCTACACGCACGTCCAGAGGGGTCTCGTCGCCATTGTCGGTGCCTTCGCGGGTGACGAAGTCTTCCAGCAGGTTGTTCAGGGTGTCGGCTTCGAGCAGGTCGTGGGGGATCAGCATTGGCGGTACTCCGGTATGGCGGCGAATGCTAGCGCGACGCATCGCGCACTGTCATGCCTGTCGCGAAGGCTGGCCGAGCAGGCGTTCGAGGGTGGCATAGAGTTCCGCCCGGTCCACCGGCTTGCCGAGGTAGGCGTCCATGCCGGCCTCGATTCCGGCCCGGCGGTGTTCGTCGAGGATGTGCGCGGTCAGGGCGACGATCGGTACGCGCGGCCAGCCTTGGGTACGTTCCTCCCGGCGGATCAGGCGGGTCGCCTCGAAGCCGTCCATTTCCGGCATCTCGCCATCCATCAGGATCAACTGGATGCCGTTCGGGTCGCGCAGGTACTCGTCCAGCGCGAGCCGTCCATTGCCGGCCAGGCGCACCGCGTAACCGCGCTTGGCGAGGAAGCCGCGCACCACCAGCTGGTTCACCGGGTTGTCCTCGGCGACCAGGATGCATGGGGCGTCCAGGCGTTCGTCCGGGGCCACCTCGCTGCTCCGCCCTGGCTGTCGGCGCCGCTCCCGGTACAGTTCCAGCAGGGCTTCGCGCAGGGCCTTCACCGCCACCGGCTGGGCCAGGGCCAGCAGGCGCAGGCCTTCGTGCGGCGGCAGGTCCTGGCAGTGCTGCGGCGGGCATAGCAGGAGGATGCGCTGGCCTTGCTCCAGTTGCGCATAGAGGGTGTCCAGCCAGATCGACGGCGGTCCCGGCCAGGGCGCCGCCAGGACCAGCAGGGGCGGTGCGCTGAAGTCCTCCAGATAGGCGTTCAGCCGTCTCGGCTGCAGGCAGCGTTCGACCCGCAGTCCCCAACGCTCCAGCAATGCCTGCAGGCAGTCGAGGGTCAGGTTGTCCTCGCTGGCCAGCAGGGCCGGACGGTGTTGCAGCAGTTGCGCCAGTTCGTCCGCTTCGCCGGGGTCGAGGGCGGGGCTGAGCGGCAGGTCGACGCTGAACCGGGTACCCTTGCCCGGCTCGCTGCTCACCTCGATGCGCCCGCCCATCATCTGCACCAGTTCGCGGCTGATCGCCAGGCCCAGGCCGCTGCCGCCGTAGCGGCGGGTGGTGCTGGAATCGGCCTGGGAGAAGGATTCGAACAGAGTCTTCTGCGCCTGGGCGGATATCCCGATGCCGCTGTCGCTGACGCTGTACAGCAGGCGCTCGCGTCCGCCCTCGTCGAAGCGCCGCTGCACGCGCACGGCGACATGGCCTTCGGCGGTGAACTTGAGGGCGTTGCTGAGCAGGTTCATCAGTACCTGGCGCAACCGCGTCGGGTCGCCGTTGAGGCGGCGCGGCACGCCCCTGTCCAGGCCGAGATGCAGGCGCAGGCGTTTTTCCACGGCCTGGGCGCTGAACAGCGCCAGGGTGTCGGAGAGCAGTTCCTCCAGGTCGAAGTCGATGCGCTCCAGGTGCAGCTTGCCGGACTCGATGCGAGCGTAGTCGAGGATATCGTTGATCACCGACATCAGCGCGCTGCCGGAGCTGGCGATGGTCTCCACGCAGGCCGCCTGGCCGCGGTCCAGCGGGGTGTCGCGGAGCAGTTGCAGCATGCCCAGCACGCCGTTCAGCGGAGTGCGGATCTCATGGCTCATCTTCGCCAGGAAGCGGCTCTTCGCCTCGTTCTCCACCCGCGCCTGCTCGGCCGCCTGGCGCGAGCGGAAGCCTTCCTCCTTGAGCGCATTGATGCGGTCGGCGAGTCCGATGGACAGGGTCACCAGTTCCACGGTCATGCCGATCTTGACCACGCTGCTGCCGAACAGGCCGAACAGTTCGAAGCCCAGCGAGGCGGCGGTGGTGACCAGGAACGACAGCAGCAGCGCGCCCCAGGCCAGGATGTAGTAGAGGCCGTAGCGCAGCCCCTGGCGCCAGACGTGGACGCCGGCCAGCAGCAGGCTGAGGGATACCAGCATCACCGTCAGGCTGGCGAGGACGTTCCAGGCGCGCAGCCCCACCAGCGGCTCGCTGGCCAACAGGACCACGCAGGCCAGCAGCAGGCCGCGGAGGAAGCGGTCGAGGCGCGGGAAGTCGCGGCGGGTGTAGAGGTAGCCGCGGCTGAACTGGATCGACACCAGGCAGCTCAGGTACATCAGCAGGTAGATGCCGACCGACTCCAGCGCCACGTGTCCGGGCAGCAGCTTGAACAGCAGGCCGTCGAAGCTGGCGGAAAACAGGCCGAGGCTGAGGTTGTACAGCAGGTACCAGGCATAGGTGGCCTCGCGCAGCGAGACGAAGAGGAACAGGTTGTAGCAGAACAACCCGAACAGCACCCCGTAGAAGGCCCCGTTGAAGCCCATCAGGGTTTCCTGGCTGGCCGCGCTGGCCGCGTAGGTGCTGAAGTACAGCGGCACGTAGACGGTGCTGGTGCTCTGCACGCGTAGCAGCAGGGTGCTCTCGCCGGGCGGCAGTCGCAGCGGGAACCAGAAGTTGCGCACTTGCACCGGGCGCTGGGAGAAGGCGAACAGGTCGCCGCTCTCCTGCTGTTCGATGCGCCCATCGGCGGTCAGCAGGTAGACCTTGAGGTCGTCCAGCAGCGGGTAGTTGATCTCCAGGAAACCGGCCAGGTCGGTGCCGTTGCGGTTGTCCAGGCGCACCCTGAACCACCAGGCCGCGGCGTTCTTGCCGAAGTTCGCGTGGTCGCCGCGCAGGGAGGCGAAGGCCTGGGCCGGCAAGGCGAGGATGTCGCCCAGATGCGCCTTGCCGCCGGCGTCGCGGTAGTACTCGGCGTACTCGCCCAGGGACAGGCGCAGGTCCTCTCCGTCCAGCGGCGCGGGCGGCTGCGCCCGGGCCGGCAGCGCGCAGCAGAGCAACAGCAGGACCAGGCAGAGTCGGGACATGCAACTACTCCATGGACACGAGTCGGCACGCATGATGCTACGGAGGAAACGAGACAGGCGAGGGAACCTGCCATCAGCCTAGCAGTTGGCTGGAGAGGAGGGCGGCCTCCCCGGGTGCGGGGAGGCCGGCGCGGGTTCAGTCCTTGTCGCTGTTGTTGCTGCTGTCGAGCACTTCGTCCACCGGCGGGACGTGGGTGCAGCTTTCCATGTGCACCGGATGCTCGAGCTGCTTGTTGAAGCGTTCCAGCGAGGTTTCCCGGGGCTTGGCGTCGCTGGCGAAGACCGGCGGGCTGAGGATGTAGGCGGTGAGCAGCCGGCTCAGCGCGGCGAGACTGTCGATGTGCGTGCGCTCGTAGCCGTGGGTGGCGTCGCAGCCGAACGCCAGCAGCGCGGCGCGGGTGTCGTGGCCGGCGGCGATCGCCGACTGAGCGTCGCTGTGGTAGTAGCGGAACAGGTCGCGACGCAGGGCGATGTCGTGGCGCTCGCCGAGCCGCAGCAGGTGCCGCGACAGATGGAAGTCGTAGGGCCCGCCGGAGTCCTGCATGGCCACGCTGACGCTGTGTTCGTTGGAATTCTGGCCTTCGGCCACCGGGGCGATGTCGATGCCGACGAACTCGCTGACGTCCCAGGGCAGGGCGCCGGCGGCGCCGGAACCGACTTCCTCGGTGATGGTGAACAGCGGGTGGCAGTCGATCGGCGGCTCCTGGCCGCTTTCCTTGACCGCCTTCAGCGCCGCCAGCAGCGCCGCGACCCCGGCCTTGTCGTCCAGGTGGCGGGCGCTGATATGGCCGCTCTCGGTGAACTCCGGCAGCGGATCGAAGGCCACGTAGTCGCCCACCGAGATGCCCAGGCTCTCGCTGTCGGCGCGGCTGGCGGTATAGGCGTCGAGACGCAGCTCGATGTTGTCCCAGCTGATCTTCAGGTTGTCCACCTCGGTATTGAAGGCGTGGCCCGAGGCCAGCAGCGGCAGCACGCTGCCGCGGAACACGCCCTGTTCGGTGAACACCGTGACCCGGCTACCCTCGGCGAAACGGCTCGACCAGCAGCCTACCGGGGCCAGGCCGAGGCGGCCGTTGGGCTTGATCTCGCGGACCAGTGCGCCGATCGTGTCGAGATGCGCGGAAACCGCCCGGTCCGGGGTATTCAGGCGGCCCTGCAGGGTCGCGCGGATGGTTCCCCGGCGAGTCATCTCGAAGGGCACGCCAAGTTCATCGAGCTGCTCGGCGACATAGCGCACGATGGTATCGGTGAAGCCGGTGGGGCTGGGGATGGCGAGCATCTCCAGCAGCACCCGTTGCAGGTAGTTGAGGTCCGGTTGTGGCAGAGGGGTCATGAAGGCACCTCGCGGCTGAGGGGGAAGAGAAGATCGACGAAGCGTTCGGCGGTCGGCTGCGGCTCGTGGTTGGCCAGGCCGGCGCGCTCGTTGGCTTCGATGATCACGTAGTCGGGCTGGTCGGCGGCCTCGACCAGGAAGTCCAGGCCCACCACCGGTATTTCCAGGGCCCGCGCGGCCTGGATCGCGGCCTCGCGGAGGGCCGGATGGAGGGCGTCGGTGACGTCCTCGAGGATGCCGCCGGTGTGCAGGTTGGCGGTGCGCCGCACGGCCAGGTGTTCGCCGCTGGGCAGCACGTCGTCGTAGCCATAGCCCGCGGCCCGCAGGGTGCGCTCGGTCTCGTGGTCGAGCGGAATGCGGCTTTCCCCGCCAGTGGCGGCCTGGCGCCGGCGGCTCTGCGCCTCGATCAGCTCGCGGATGCTGTGCCGGCCGTCGCCGATCACCGCGGCGGGACGACGGATGGCGGCGGCCACTACCTCGTAGCCGATCACCAGCACGCGCAGGTCGTGGCCGGCGTGGTAGCTCTCCAGCAGCACGCGCGAATCGAAATGGCGGGCGGCCTCGATGGCCTCCTCGACCTCTTCCGCGGTGCGCAGGTCCACCGCCACGCCCTGGCCCTGCTCGCCGTCCACCGGCTTGACCACCAGCGAAGCGTGCTCGGCGAGGAATGCAGCGTTTTCTTCCGCGCTGCCGGCCAGGCGCTGCTGTGGCTGGCGCAGGCCGGCGCGCTGCAGGGCGCGGTGGGTGAGGACCTTGTCCTGGCAGAGGGTCATGCTTACCGCCGTGGTCAGGTCGGAGAGCGATTCGCGGCAGCGGATCTGCCGGCCGCCCTGGGTCAGGGTGAACAGGCCGCCCTCGGCGTCGTCGACGCGTACCTCGATGCCGCGCCGGTGGGCCTCGTCGACGATGATCCGGGCGTAGGGGTTGAGGTCTTCCTCGGGGCCCGGACCGAGGAACAGCGACTGGTTGATGCCGTTCTTGCGCTTGATGGTGAAGGTCGCCAGTTCGCGGAAGCCGAGCTTGCGGTAGAGCGCCTTGGCCTGCTGGTTGTTGTGCAGCACCGAGAGGTCGAGGTAGGCCAGCTCGCGGCTCATGAAGTGCTCGACCAGGTGCCGCACCAACGCTTCGCCGACGCCCGGTCGGCTGCATTGCGGGTCCACCGCCAGGCACCAGAGGCTGGAGCCGCCCTCCGGGTCCTGGAACGCCTTGGCGTGGTTGAGGCCCATCACCGTGCCTACCGCGACGCCAGTGTCGGCGTCCTCGGCCAGCCAGTAGATCGGCCCGCCCTGGTGGCGCGGGCTGAGGCGCTCGGTCTGCACCGGAAGCATGCCGCGCGCCAGGTACAGGCGGTTGATCGCCGCCCAGTCCTCCTCGGTATGCACCCGGCGGATGCGGAAACCACGTGGCGGACGGCGCGCCGGGCGGTAGTCGGTGAACCACAGGCGCAGGGTATCCGAGGGATCGAGGAAGAGCTGCTGCGGGGCGTGGGCCAGGACCTGCTGCGGCGCCGCCACGTAGAGCGCGATGTCGCGTTCGCCGGGGGCTTCCTGCAACAGGTCGCGGGCCAGTTCCTCGGCGTCCGGGTAGGTCTGCCCGATCAGCAGGCGGCCCCAGCCGCAGTGGATGCTCAGCGGTTTCTCGGTGGGCTCGCTGTGATCTTCGGCGAGACGCGCCTGGAGGCGTTCGTAGGTGGGCGCCTGGATACGTTGCAGGCGCTGGTTGTGCGGGTGAGGCAGATGCAAGTGGCCTTTCATGATCGCTCCTGGTTCGGGCCCCTGCGTTGGGGGCCCATTTTCAAAGTCCCTGTTCGCTGAGCCAGAGGTTGAGGGCGGCCAGCTGCCACAGCTTGGAGCCGCGCAGCGGTGTGAGGTCGCCGTCCGGATCGCTCAGCAGGCGATCGAATATCGCCGGCTGGAACAGGCCGCGGTCCTGGCTCGGGTCGAGCAGCAGTTCGCGTACCCATTCGCGGGTGCGGCCCTGCAGGTGCTTGAGGCCGGGCACCGGGAAGTAGCCCTTGGGCCGGTCGATGACTTCGCTGGGAATCACCTTGCGCGCGGCGCCCTTGAGCACCTGCTTGCCGCCGTCGCCGAGCTTGAAGCGGGCGGGAATGCGCGCCGACAGCTCGGCCAGGCGGTAGTCGAGGAACGGCACGCGGGCTTCCAGGCCCCAGGCCATGGTCATGTTGTCGACCCGCTTGACCGGGTCGTCGACCAGCATGATCGTGCTGTCCAGGCGCAGCGCCTTGTCCACCGCGGCCTCGGCGCCGGGGCTGGCGAAGTGGTCGCGGACGAAGCGCCCGGCGACGTCCTCGACGTGGAAGCGCTCGCCGACGGTGGCCAGGTATTCCTCGTGGTCGCGGTCGAAGAACGCCGCGCGGTACGCGGCGAAGGCGTCGTCGGCGCCATCCACCTTCGGATACCAGTGGTAGCCGGCGAACAGCTCGTCGGCGCCCTGGCCGCTCTGCACCACCTTGCAGTGCTTCGAGACTTCCCGCGAGAGCAGGTAGAAGGCGATGCAGTCGTGGCTGACCATCGGCTCGCTCATGGCGCGGAAGGCCGCCGGCAACTGCTCGATCACTTCGTGTTCGCCGATGCGCAGGCGATGGTGGCGGGTGTGGTAGCGCTCGGCGATCAGGTCGGAATACTGGAACTCGTCGCCGCGCTCGCCGCCGGCATCCTCGAAGCCGATGGAGAAGGTCAGCAGGTTGTCCACCCCGGCCTCGTGCAGCAGGCCCACCAGCAGGCTCGAATCGACCCCGCCGGAGAGCAGCACGCCGACCTCGCGGGCGGCGCGCTGGCGGATCGCCACCGCTTCGCGGAGGCCGTCGAGGACGCGCTCCTGCCAGTCGTCGAGCGTCAGCTCGCGCTCGTCCGGGCGCGGGCCGTAGTCCAGCGTCCACCAGGTGTGCTGTTCGCAGCTACCGTCGAGGTCGACGCTCATCCAGGTCGCCGGCGGCAGCTTCTTCACGCCCTCCAGCAAGGTGTGCGGGGCGGGAACCACGGCGTGGAAGTTGAGGTAGAAATTCAGCGCCTGCGGATCGAGGTCGCTGTCGATGTCGCCGCCCTTGAGCAGGGCCGGCAGGCTCGAGGCGAAGCGCAGGCGCGAGCGGTCGAGGCTGTAGTAGAGCGGCTTGATGCCGAGGCGGTCGCGGGCCAGGAACAGCCGCTGGCGATCGCGCTCCCAGACGGCGAAGGCGAACATCCCATTGAGCCGGGGCAATAAATCGGCGCCCCAGGCATGGTACCCCTTCAAGAGAACTTCGGTGTCGCCGCCGGAGAAGAACCGATAGCCAAGGCTTTCCAGTTCGCCACGCAGTTCGGGGTAGTTGTAGATGGCGCCATTGAACACCATGGCCAGGCCGAGATCGGGATCGATCATCGGTTGGCCGGAAGCTTCCGCCAGGTCCATGATCTTCAGCCGTCGATGTCCGAGGGCGATCGGACCCTGGGCGTGGAAGCCCCAGGCGTCGGGGCCGCGAGGGGCCAGGTGGTGGGTGATGCGTTCGACCGCTGCGAGGTCGGCTGCCTGGTTGTCGAAACGAAACTCTCCTGATATGCCGCACATATTCCTTACCGGTTCTCCGTTGGGGAAATGGGTTGCGTACCCCTTCCGGGTACATGACTTACCTAACAGAGGACCGTTACAGTTGGAAGGAGTTCTATACGAATTTTCCGGGCCTATCAGGACCCTTAACGAAGAATTTATTATGGTTGAAAGTAATAAGACCGCTGCCGATACCTATTCGCTCGCTATTTTTCGCGCCATTCGCCGTCTCCAGCAGGCCGCCGAAATCCACTCCAAGCGTCTCAGCCGATACGGCGGCCTGACTCCGCTGCAATTGCTGATCCTGCACGTCCTGGCGGTGGAGGGAGAGCTGACCGCGACGCAACTGGCCAAGCTGGTCAGCCTGTCCCAGGCATCGCTTTCCGGCGTGCTCGACCGCCTCGAAGGACGCGGCCTGCTCTATCGTCGGCGCGACGAACAGGACCGGCGCAAGTCCTGGCTGCACCTCGACCCGGCCGGCCATGAAGCCCTGGCGGAGGCGCCGCCGCTGTTGCCGGAGTACGTGATCGAGCGCTTCGCCGCGTTGCCCGAGTGGGAGCGCCACGGCCTGCTGGCCGCGCTGCTGCGCGCGGCCGACCTGTTCGGCCTGCCGGAAGAGGACGTCGAAGAAGAGTGAGGGCGCCAGGTTCGCTACGAAAGACAGTCGCGTCGGCGGTCTTTACCTGGCGAACCTGCCGATGCCTTGTCGGTGCAGGCTGGTGGACAAGCGCGTTGCGGTTATCCGCCCTACGCCATGGCATGACCTCCGCGTAGGGCGTATAACGCCGCTTCCCCGGTGCCCCGGCCGCCGAGGAAAACTACCCGCCGTAGAGCTTCTGCGCCGCCAGGGAAAAGCTCACCGCCACCAGCATCAGCGCGAACAGGCGTTGCAGGGTCGGGCCGCCGAGGCGCTGCGCCAGCAGGTTGCCGCCGAGCACGCCGACCGCGCCGCCGGCGGCGAGGCCGCCGAGCAGCGGCAGCGGCGGGTGGGCGCCGGTCAGGTAGATGAGGAAGCCGCCGCCGGAGACCAGCGCGATCACCGCCATCGAGGTGGCGGTGGCGGCCATCATCGACAGCGGGGTGAACCAGAGTAGCCCCGGCACCACCAGGAAGCCGCCGCCCACGCCCATCAATCCCGACAGCAAGCCGACCGCCAGGCCGATGCCGAGCAGCGGCAGGGTCCGTGCCTGGTCGCTGGCCTCGCGTTTCATCCCGGCGCCGCGCCACATGCGCCAGGCCGACCAGAGCACCAGCAGGCAGAAGGCGACGATCAGCACGCCTTCCGGGACGAAGCGGCCGAGCCATTGGCCGACGGCGTTGCTCGGCAGGCCGGCCAGCGCCAGGACCAGCACTGGCCGCCAGGCCACCTGGCCCTGGCGCGCGCGCGGGATGGCGCCGATCAGCGCCGACAGGGCGACCGCGCCGAGGCTCACGCCGATGGCGTCGCGCAGCGGCAGGTGCAGGCTGAGCAGCAGGGGCAGGGCGACCAGCGAGCCGCCGGCGCCGGTGAGGCCGAGCAGCAGGCCGAGAACGGCGCCGATGCCCAGCGATTCGAAGAGCAGTACATCCATCGTCGATCAACTATTTCCGCGGGTGAGCCAGCCGGTAGTCCGGTATGGCCTGCGCGTGCGGCAGGCCCGAAGGGTAGCGCAAATCGGTGCGCCCGGGGCTTCAGCCGCGCTGCCCGCGCACCAGGTCGCGCAGCAGGAAGCGGTTCGGGTGGCAGGCCTCGGCCACCGCGCGCGGCAGCGGCAGCGGCTCGCCGCAGATCCACGCCGCCAGCAGCTCGCCGGACAGCGGTGCGCTGATCAGCCCGCGCGAGCCGTGGCCGCTGTTCAGGTACAGGCCTGGCAGCCAGGGGCAGGCCCGCTCCGGCACCTGGCGGGCGTCGCGGGCGAGCACCGCGTAGGCCTCGTCGAAGGCCGCGCGCTCGGCCAGCGGGCCTACCAGGGGCAGGTAGTCGGGGCTGGTGCAGCGGAATGCCGCGCGGCCTTCCAGGCGCTCCAGCGGCAGGTCGTCGGCGCCCAGGCGCTGCAACATGTCGGGGGATATTTCCCGCAGCAGTTCGAGGTTGCCCTGGTGTTCGGCGAGGGTCGGCGCCAGGTCTTCGCTCTTGAAGTCGAAGCTGGCGCCGAGGGTGTGTTCGTCGCCACGCGGCGGTGCGACGTAGCCCTCGGCGCAGACCACGGTGCGCAGCGCCCGGCTTTGCGGGGTGGCCGGCAGGCGGGTGACCTGCCCGCGGATGCGCTTCAGCGGTAGCTCGGCGGCGGGCGGGAAGTCGCGGATGTCGGCGGCGGTGGCGAGGATCGCGAGTGGCGCGCGGGCCAGGCATTCGTCGCCGGCGTAGGCGCACCAGTCGTCGCCCTCGCGGCGCAAGCGTACCGCCCGGCCGCTCAGCAGGGTGATTCCGGGGGTGGCGGCCAGGGCCTGGCACAGCGCGGGCGGATGGACCCAGCCGGCCTCGGGATAGAACAGGCCGCCGGCGGGCAGGGCGACGCCGGCGAGGCGCTCGGCCTGCTCGCGGTCCAGGCCGTGCAGCAGGTCGGCGGGGAAGGCTGCGGCCAGTTGCGCCTGGCGTTGCGCTTCCTTGGCGTCGAAGGCCAGTTGCAGTACGCCGCAGGCGTCCCAGTCGTGGCCGCGCCGCAGGCGTTCGAGCAGCCGGCGGGTATGGCCGAAGCCGCTGAGCACCAGGCGCGACAGCGGCGTGCCGTGGGCCGAGAGTTTCAGGTAGAGCACGCCCTGGGGGTTGCCCGAGGCTTCCCGGGCAAGGCCGGGATGGCGCTCGATCAGGGTCACCTGCCAGCCGCGCGCGGCGAGGCTGGCGGCGCTGGCGCAGCCGGCCAGGCCGCCGCCGACCACCAGTGCCGCGCGGCGCCCGGCGTGGGGCGCGGGGCGCGCGTACCAGGGCTTGCCGGCGTTCGCCGGCGGCCCCTGGTAGGTGCCGCTGAGCATCTCGCGCTTCTGCCCGTAGCCCGGTACCCGTTGCATGGCGAAACCGGCCTCGATCAGCCCGCGGCGGACGAAACCGGCGCTGGTGAAAGTGCCCAGGGTCGCCTGCGGCGCCGACAGACGCGCCAGTTCGGCGAACAGCGCGGGCGACCACATGTCCGGGTTCTTCGCCGGGGCGAAGCCATCGAGGAACCAGGCGTCGACCCGCGCGTCGAGCTGCGGCAGGCACTCCAGGGCATCGCCCAGCAGCAGGCTCAGGCCGACCCTTGCGCCCGCGAACGCCAGGCGCTGGAAGCCCGGGTGCACGGCGAGGTACTGGCCCAGCAGGGCTTCGCTCCAGGGCGCCAGTTCCGGCCATAGCGCCAGGGCGCGGCGCAGGTCGGTGGCGGCGAGGGGGAATTTCTCCACGCTGACGAACTCCAGGCGCGCGCCGGCCGGCGCGACCCGCTCGAACAGCTGCCAGGCGCAGAGGAAGTTCAGTCCGGTGCCGAAGCCGGTCTCGCCGATGCACAGCACCTCGCCGTCGCCCAGCGCGGCGAAGCGCTCGGCCAGGCGGTTGGTGGCGAGGAACACATGGCGCGTCTCGTTCAGCCCGGAATGCCGGGAAAAATATACGTCGCCGAAGGCGCGGGACAGCGGCTGGCCGTTTTCGTCCCAGTCGAGCTGGGCATGCTGGAAGTCGGACATGGCAGGACCTGAAAAAGCGGATGGCGCATTTTACGGGGCTTTGCCGGCCAGCGGCGAGGCGCTGCGCGAACATGCCGCGGCGCCGCGCAGACAGCCGCACGCCGATCCGCTACCTTGAAGGACTCAGGTTAAGGGAGACCTCCATGTTCGAATCCGCGGAAGTTGGCCACAGCATCGACAAGGACACCTACGAGAAGGCCGTCATCGAGTTGCGCGAAGCGCTGCTGGAGGCGCAGTTCGAGCTCAAGCAGCAGGCGCGCTTCCCGGTGATCATCCTGATCAACGGCATCGAGGGCGCCGGCAAGGGCGAGACGGTCAAGCTGCTCAACGAGTGGATGGACCCGCGCCTGATCGAGGTGCAGAGCTTCCTCCGTCCCTCCGACGAGGAACTGGAGCGGCCGCCGCAGTGGCGCTTCTGGCGGCGCCTGCCGCCCAAGGGGCGGACCGGTATCTTCTTCGGCAACTGGTACAGCCAGATGCTCTACGCGCGGGTCGAGGGGCATATCAAGGAGGCCAAGCTGGACCAGGCCATCGATGCCGCCGAACGCTTCGAGCGCATGCTCTGCGACGAAGGCGCGCTGCTCTTCAAGTTCTGGTTCCACCTCTCCAAGAAACAGTTGAAGGAGCGTCTCAAGGCCCTGGAGAAGGACCCGCAGCACAGCTGGAAGCTCAGTCCGCTGGACTGGAAGCAGAGCGAGGTCTACGACCGCTTCGTGCATTACGGCGAGCGCGTGCTGCGCCGCACCAGCCGGGACTACGCGCCCTGGTACGTGGTGGAAGGCGTGGACGAGCGCTACCGCGCCCTGACCGTCGGCCGCATTCTCCTCGAAGGGTTGCAGGCCGCGCTGGCCACCAAGGAGCGCGCCAAGCGCCAGCCGCACGCCGCGCCGCTGGTGTCGAGCCTGGACAACCGCGGCCTGCTGGACTCCCTGGACCTGGGCCAGTACCTGGACAAGGACGCCTACAAGGAGCAGCTCGCCGCCGAGCAGGCGCGCCTGGCCGGGCTGATCCGCGACAAGCGCTTCCGCCAGCATTCGCTGGTCGCGGTGTTCGAGGGTAACGACGCGGCCGGCAAGGGCGGCGCCATCCGCCGCGTTACCGACGCGCTGGACCCGCGCCAGTACCATATCGTGCCGATCGCCGCGCCGACCGAAGAGGAGCGCGCGCAGCCCTATCTCTGGCGCTTCTGGCGGCACATTCCGGCGCGCCGCCAGTTCACTATCTTCGACCGTTCCTGGTATGGCCGCGTGCTGGTGGAGCGCATCGAGGGCTTCTGCACACCGGCCGACTGGCTGCGCGCCTATGGCGAGATCAACGACTTCGAGGAGCAGCTCAGCGAGTACGGGATAATCGTGGTGAAGTTCTGGCTGGCGATCGACAAGCAGACCCAGATGGAGCGCTTCAAGGAGCGCGAGAAAACCCCCTACAAGCGCTACAAGATCACCGAGGAAGACTGGCGCAACCGCGACAAGTGGGACCAGTACGTGGACGCGGTGGGCGACATGGTCGACCGTACCAGCACCGAGATCGCGCCCTGGACCCTGGTCGAAGCCAACGACAAGCGCTTCGCCCGGGTCAAGGTGCTGCGCACCATCAACGACGCCATCGAAGCGGCGTACAAGAAGGACAAGTGAGGCCTGCCGGAATGCGGCGCCGTCCTCTCCAGGGGATGGCGACGCATACGCCGGATGAATGATCGGTGCCTCGCGCGATTGCCTCGCCTTATCCTCGCTCGATCCGGCCGCTGCCCCGGCGGCCGCTCGACAATAACAGCGAGGGTTCCCCCATGCGTGAAGTGGTGATCGTCGACAGCGTCCGGACCGGCCTGGCCAAGTCCTTCCGCGGCAAGTTCAACCTGACCCGGCCGGACGACATGGCCGCCCACTGCGTCGACGCGCTACTGGCGCGCAACGACCTCGACCCGCTGCTGGTGGATGACTGCATCGTCGGCGCCGGTTCCAACGAAGGCGCCCAGGGCCACAACATCGGGCGCAACGTGGCGGTGCTCTCCGGCCTCGGCATCCAGGTACCGGGGATGACCCTCAACCGCTACTGTTCCTCCGGCCTGCAGGCGATCGCCATCGCCGCCAACCAGATCGCTTCCGGTTGCAGCGAGGTGATCGTCGCCGGCGGCGTCGAGTCGATCACCCTGACCCTGAAGAGCGTCAACACCGACCACCTGGTGAACCCGCTGCTGCAAAGGGAAGTGCCGGGTATCTACTACCCCATGGGGCAGACCGCCGAGATCGTCGCCCGTCGCTACGGCGTCACCCGCGAGGCCCAGGACGCCTACGCCCTGCAGAGCCAGCAGCGGATGGCGCGAGCCCAGGCGGAAGGGCTGTTCGCCGACGAGATCGTGCCGATGACCACCCGCTACGCGGTGGAGGACAAGGCCAGCGGCGAGAAGCAGATACTCGACGGAGTGGTCGACCGCGACGACTGCAACCGCCCGGACACCACCCTCGAAGGCCTGGCCTCGCTGAAACCGGCGTTCGCCGAGGACGGTTCGGTCACCGCCGGCAACGCCTCGCAACTCTCCGACGGCGCCTCGATGACCCTGCTGATGAGCCTGGAGAAAGCGCTGGCGCTGGGCCTGGAGCCGAAGGCCTTCTTCCGTGGCTTCACCGTAGCCGGCTGCGAGCCGGACGAAATGGGCATCGGTCCGGTGTTCTCGGTGCCGAAGCTGCTCAAGGCGAAGGGGCTGAAGATCGCCGACGTCGATCTCTGGGAACTCAACGAAGCCTTCGCCTCGCAGTGCCTGTATTGCCGCGACCGGCTGGAGATCGACAACGAGAAGTACAACGTCAACGGCGGCTCCATCGCCATCGGCCACCCGTTCGGCATGACCGGCTCGCGCCAGGTCGGCCACCTGGTCCGCGAACTGCGCCGGCGCAACCTGCGCTACGGCGTGGTGACCATGTGCGTCGGCGGCGGCATGGGCGCCAGCGGGCTGTTCGAAGCCGTACGCTGAGCCCGTGCGCGCCGGCGGGCCCCGCAGGCCGGGGCCCGCCTCGTGGGTTTATTTACATGATGCTCCGTGCCATCCCCGGTGACTCGCGCTAGGCTAGGCGCCTTTTCCTTGCATAGGGATGTAGCGATGTCCACCGAGCCCAACTCGCCGTTCGTCGACGACCCGCTGAGCGCCGTCGATGCACGGATTCTCGGCAGCCTCGTCGAGAAGCAGGCGACCACCCCGGAAACCTACCCGCTGACCCTTAATGCCCTGGTCCTGGCCTGCAACCAGAAGACCAGCCGCGATCCGGTGATGAACCTCACGCCCGGCCAGGTCGGCCAGAGCCTGCGCCAGCTCGAGGGGCGCGGCCTGGTCAGGCTGGTGATGGGCAGCCGCGCCGACCGCTGGGAGCACACTCTGGGCAAGGGCCTGGAGCTGGTAGCGCCGCAGGTGGCGTTGCTCGGTCTGTTGTTCCTGCGCGGCCCGCAGACCCTCAACGAACTGCTTACCCGCAGCAATCGCCTGCACGATTTCGACGACGTCGAGCAGATCCGCCACCACCTGGAGCGCCTCGCCGGTCGTGGCCTGGCCGTGCACCTGGAGCGTCGCGCCGGGCAGCGCGAGGACCGCTACATGCACTTGCTCGGCAGCCAGGCCGACCTCGAGGCCGCCGTGGCGGCGATGGGCAGCGACCCGGAGCGCGCCGCGCCGGCCCTGTCGGCCGATGCGGAAGCGCGGATCGCCGAGCTGGAGACGCGCCTGGCGGCGCTGGAGGAGCGCCTGGCCAGGCTCGAAGGAGGGGCGTGATATCGCGGGTGGGCGCAATCACTCCCTTCTCCCCTGGCCAGGTAGGACGAGTGGCACCAGCGGCGCTGCGCCGATGCGCCGCCCCGCAAGACGAACTCCAACCCAAAAAAGCCCGGCTATTGCCGGGCTTTTTCATGCGCGCGCGTCGGTGGCCGATCAGGCCTCCGGCTGTACCGGCACGTGGATCAGTTGCAGGCGCTCGCTGCTCCAGGCACGGGTGCTGTTGGTCAGCTCGATGTCGTTGTTCAGCTTGCGCCCGTAAGACGGCACGATTTCCTTCAGGCGTGCCTGCCACTCGGGGGTGGCGACCTTGTCCTTGAAGGCCTTCTCCAGCACCGACAGCATGATCGGCGCGGCGGTCGAGGCGCCCGGCGAGGCGCCGAGCAGGGCGGCGACGGAGCCGTCGGCGGCGGTCACCACTTCGGTGCCGAATTGCAGCACGCCGCCTTTCTCGGCGTCCTTCTTGATGATCTGCACGCGCTGGCCGGCCTGCACCAGCTTCCAGTCCTCGTCGCGGGCTTCCGGGAAGTACTCGCGCAGCGAGGCCATGCGGTCGTCCTGGCTGAGCATCAGCTGGCCGATCAGGTACTGGCTGAGATCGAAGTTGTCGATGCCGGCGTTGAACATCGGGCCGATGTTGCCGCTGGTCACCGAGCCCGGCAGGTCCCACAGCGAGCCGTTCTTCAGGAACTTGGTGGAGAAGGTGGCGAACGGACCGAACAGCAGCACCGGCTTGCCGTCGATCATGCGGGTGTCGAGGTGCGGCACCGACATCGGCGGCGAGCCCACCGAAGCCTTGCCGTAGACCTTGGCCAGGTGGCGCTTGACCACGTCCGGGTTGGTGGTGGCGAGGAACGAACCGCCCACCGGGAAGCCGGCGTAGCCTTCGGCCTCGGGGATGCCGGACATCTGCAGCAGCTTCAGCGCACCGCCGCCGGCGCCGATGAAGACGAACCTGGCCTTGACGCTGGTTTCCTTGTCGCCGTTGGCCAGGTCGGCCATGGTCACGGTCCAGGTGTTGTCGTCGTTGCGCTTGAGGTCGCGGACCTCATGTTGCAGGCGCAGCTTGAAGGTGTCCTTGGCCGACAGCGAGCCCACCAGTTGGCGGGTGATCTCGCCGAAGTTGACGTCGGTGCCGATCGACATGCGCGTGGCGGCGATCTTCTGCCCCGGCTCGCGGCCTTCCATCACCAGCGGCACCCACTGCTTGATCTGCTCGGGGTCTTCCGAGTACTCCATGCCGCGGAACAGCGAGCTGTGCTGCAGGGCGGCGTGGCGCTTCTTGAGGAAGGCGACGTTGTCGTCGCCCCAGACGAAGCTCATGTGCGGGACGTTGTTGATGAACGACTTCGGATCGTTCAGTACCTTGCGGTCGACCTGGTAGGCCCAGAACTGCTTGGAGATCTCGAAGTTCTCGTTGATCGCCACCGCCTTGCTGATATCCATCGAGCCGTCCGCGGCCTCGCTGGTGTAGTTCAGTTCGCAGAACGCCGAGTGACCGGTGCCCGCGTTGTTCCAGCCGTTGGAGCTTTCCTCGGCGACCTTGTCCAGGCGCTCGACCATCTCGATGGTCCAGCCCGGTTCCAGTTCGTTCAGATAGGTACCCAGGGTGGCGCTCATGATGCCGCCACCGATCAGGAGCACGTCGACCGGTTTTTCCGATTCGACGCTGTTTTTGGAGCAACCCAGCACGCTGACGCACAAAAGCATCAATAAGATTTTTTTCATGGATTTACCGCTAGAAAACGTGGAGAAGCGTGGATACGCACGACATGGCAGGTATTCACCGGGTGAATGATACTGGAACTCACCCCCGATGTGAGTGCGTTCACATGCGGTGACATTTGCCTCGGCGTTCCGCCGAGAATACCTGCCTTCCCTTTCTTGAACGTTTCAGCCGCCGGGAAATAAATTCAGCGCCTGTATCGTTTCAGCGGGAACCCGGCGCCTGGATTTCCGCCGATTGGCGCATCCTGCGGATATACGCGTCGATTTCCCGCTCCGCGTCGAAACGGGTGAAATAGGGACCTTCCAGGGTCCCTTCGCGGGTGGAGAAGAAGTACTGCCCATTCACCGAACTTATGCGATCGCTGCGAAAGCGGGTGGCCGGTGTGGGATCGGTGGAACGTTTCCCCAACATGACGGCGACTCCTGGATAGCGGGCCAAGGTGTTTTCAGTGTAGGCGGGGGTTGGCCGGGCGGCAGGCCGGCGGACGAAAGGAGACGGATTTCCAGGCGAAGGGTTGGGTATTCTATTTTTTTGTTATAAGAAAATCTGAATTTATTCTTTTTAACGTCAGCCGGCCTTGGGCATAGTGGGCTCCAACACGAACAAGGAGTGACCCCATGAGCCTCAGACTCGGCGACATCGCCCCCGATTTCGAACAGGACTCCAGCGAAGGGCGCATCCGCCTCCACGAGTGGCTGGGCGACAGCTGGGGCGTGCTGTTCTCCCACCCGGCCGACTTCACCCCGGTGTGCACCACCGAGCTGGGTTTCACCGCCAAGCTCAAGGACCAGTTCGCCCAGCGAGGAGTCAAGGTCCTGGCGCTGTCGGTGGATCCGGTGGAGTCGCACCTGAAGTGGATCGACGATATCAACGAGACCCAGGACACCCGGGTCAATTTCCCGATCATCGCCGACGCCGACCGCAAGGTTTCCGAACTCTACGACCTGATCCACCCGAACGCCAACGACACGCTGACCGTGCGTTCGCTGTTCATCATCGACCCGAACAAGAAGGTGCGCCTGATCATCACCTACCCGGCGAGCACCGGGCGCAATTTCAACGAGATCCTCCGGGTGATCGATTCGCTGCAACTGACCGACGAGCACAAGGTCGCCACGCCGGCCAACTGGGAGGACGGCGACGAGGTGGTGATCGTGCCTTCGCTGAAGGACGAGGAAGAGATCAAGCGGCGTTTCCCCAAAGGCTACCGCGCGGTGAAGCCCTACCTGCGCCTGACGCCCCAGCCCAACCGCTGAGGCCGGATTCGTCCCGCCTGCATGGGCAGGCACGGCAGGCGGGACCTTTTATTCGACGGTGCGTGCCGTCATGCAACGCTGTTTAGCCACGAGCAGGGTTTTTGGCCGGTTTCGACCGGCCCTCTTTTTTATTTGCGCCAGCGCGTCGCCGCGACGCTTTTTATCCGCCATCCATTTCCGAAACCGGCTCTGACTTGCCCGCCAGACGGGGAGAAGGCTCGCTCATCCACCTCCTTCCAGGAGCAGACGCATGATCGCCGCTCTCCGTCGCTGCCGGGCCTGGCTGGCCCTGTTCGCCGTTCTTGCCGTGTTTCCCGCGGCAGAGGCCGCCGACGCCCCCGCTGAAATCCGTCTCGACTATGCCTACTACGCCCCCACCAGCCTGGCGCTCAGGAAGTTCGGCTGGCTGGAGAAAAGCCTGGACGGCAGCGGCACCCGGGTGCGCTGGGTGTTCAGCCAGGGCAGCAACCGTTCCCTGGAGTACCTCAACGCCGGCAGCGTCGATTTCGCCTCGACCGCCGGCCTCGCCGCGGTGCTCGCGCGGGCCAACGGCAGCCCGGTACGTACCGTATACGTCGCTAGCCGCCCGGAGTGGACCGCGCTGCTGGTGCGCAAGGATTCGCCGATCCGCAGCCTCGCCGAGCTCAAGGGGCGCAAGGTGGCTGCCACCAAGGGCACCGATCCCTACCTGTTCCTGCTCCGCAGCCTGCACAGCGTGGGCCTGGACAAGAACGACCTGCGTATCGTCCACCTGCAGCATCCCGACGGGCGGGTAGCCCTGGAGAAGGGCCAGGTCGACGCCTGGGCCGGGCTCGATCCGCACATGGCGGCCAGCGAGTTGCAGGCCGGCTCGCGGCTGCTCTACCGCAACCTCGGCTTCAACAGCTACGGCGTGCTCAACGTCCGCGAGGATTTCGCCGAACACCACCCGCAACTGATCCGCCAGGTGCTGGCGGCCTACGAGCAGGCGCGCCACTGGGTGATCGGGCATCCCGACGAGGCCGCGCAACTGCTTGCCGAGGAAGCCGGCCTGCCGCTGGAAGTGGCTCGCCTGCAACTGTCGCGCACCGATTTCAGCCAGCCGCTGCCGGGCGCCGAACAGGTCGCCGCGCTCAAGGCCGCGGCGTCGGTCCTGGCGGACGAGCGCCTGGTGCGGCCGGGCGTGGACGTGCAGAAGGTGGTCGACGAACTGATCGCGCCGCAGTGGGCCGCCGAGGTCGTCGGCGGCGCCCCGTTGGCGCGCACGGAGCCCTGAGCCATGGTCAGCCAGAGCCTGCGACTGGCCCGGCGAGTCTCGCGCCGGGCGTGGCGACTGCGCGTGCCGGGCGCCTGGCGGGCCTGGGCCTTGCCGCTGCTGGCACTATCGTCGTGGGAAGCGCTGGTGCGCCTGGGCTGGCTGCCGGCCTACCAGATGCCGGCGCCGAGCGGCATCCTGCTGACCCTGGTGGAACTGGCTCGCGGTGAGCTGTGGGGGCATGTCGGCGCGAGCCTGGCGCGGGTCGCCGCCGGCTTCGCGATCGGCAGCGGCCTGGCCCTGGCGGTCGGAACCTGGGTCGGCCTCAGTCGTCGCGCCGAAGCCTACCTTGAGCCGAGCTTCCAGGCCCTGCGGGCGATCCCCAGCCTGGCCTGGGTGCCCTTGCTGCTGCTCTGGTTCGGTATCGACGAGACGCCGAAGATCGTCCTCATCGCCCTCGGCGCCTTCTTCCCGGTCTACCTCGCGCTGGTCGCCGGGGTACGCGGGGTCGATCGCAAGTGGGTGGAACTGGGGCGGCTCTACCGTTTGTCGCGCTTCGCCCTGGTTCGCCGCATCCTCCTTCCGGCGGCGCTGCCGAACCTGTTCACCGGCCTGCGCGGGGCGCTCAGCCTGAGCTGGATGTTCCTCGTCGCGGCGGAGCTGATCGCCGCCACCCAGGGCCTCGGCTACCTGCTCAGCGACGGTCGGGAAACCTCGCGTCCGGACCTGGTGATAGCCGCGATCCTGGTCCTGGCGGCCCTCGGCAAGCTCAGCGATGGCCTGCTCCGCTCGCTGGAGCGCCGGGCCCTGCGCTGGCGCGACAGCTTCGACGGGGAGGGCGGCGCATGAGCGGCCTGCTCGACCTGCTGGAGATTCGCAAGGCCTATGGCGATACGCGGGTGCTGGAGGGCGTGGCGCTGTCGCTGGCGCCCGGCGAGGTGGTCAGCCTGCTCGGCCCCAGCGGTTGCGGCAAGAGCACCCTGCTGCGGATCGCCGCCGGACTGGACGACGACTTCCAGGGCACTGTCGAACGCAATCCGATCCTCGGCTTCGGCCCGGACGGCGAGAACGGCCGCAGCGGCGGCATCGGCGTGGTGTTCCAGGAGCCGCGCCTGTTGCCCTGGCTGACGGTGGCGCAGAACGTCGGTTTCGCCGACGGCTGGCTGGAGGACGAGCACTGGGTCGAGCGCCTGCTCGCCGATGTCGGACTGGCCGGCTGCGGAGGATTGCTGCCCAAGCAACTGTCCGGCGGCATGGCGCAGCGCGCGGCGATCGCCCGCGGTCTCTACGGACGGCCGCAGGTGCTGTTGCTCGACGAGCCGTTCAGCGCGGTCGACGCCTTCACCCGCATGCGCCTCCAGGACCTGCTGCAGGACGTGGTGCAGAACTACGAGATCAGCGTCCTGCTGGTCACCCACGATCTCGACGAGGCGTTCTATCTCGCCGACCGCGTGCTGCTGATGGGCGGCCGTCCCGGACACATCCGCCGCGAGTTCCACGTACCGCTGGCGCGTCCCCGCGACCGCCGGGCGGTGGAGCTGGCCTACTTGCGCGGCGAGGCCCTGACCGAAATGCAGCGGGCGCACGTGCTCTGAGGCAAGACCCCGAACCGGGCTTCTTATATGCTTTATGGAATAAATAAATGAATAAAAAACATTTATTGGAATATGAGGCTGCCTGTTAAGGTCTATGCAACTTGGTTAGCAAGCCAAACGAATATCCTGTTTTCCGGTTATAAGGAATCCCCCCATGCTCGTCGTTTCCATCGCCGGAAGTCCCAGCGTACGCTCCCGCTCCGGGGTGTTGCTGGAGCGTGCCAGGGACTGGCTGAGCCGTCGCGGCGTCGAGGTGGCCAGCCACCAGGTGCTGGATTTTCCCGCCGAGGACCTGCTGCATGCCCGCCTCGACAGTCCGCCGGTACTGGCGCTGGCCGAGCAGATCGGCCGCGCCGACGGCCTGCTGGTCGCCACCCCGGTGTACAAGGCCTCGTTTTCCGGCGCGCTGAAGGTCCTGCTCGACCTGTTGCCCGAGCGCGCCCTGGAGCACAAGGTGGTGCTGCCGTTCGCCACCGGCGGCAGCAGCGCGCACATGCTGGCCGTGGACTATGCATTGAAGCCGGTCCTGGCCGCGCTCAAGGCCCAGGAGGTACTGCACGGCGTATTCGCCGTGGACAAGCAGATCGCCTACGCCACCGAGAGCGACCCGGCGCGCCTGGAACCGGTCCTCGAGCAGCGCCTGGAAAACGCCCTGGAAACCTTCCACCTGGCCCTCTCGCGACGGCCGCAGCCGATCGACCCGCAGTTGCTCAACGAGCGCCTGGTGAACGCCCGCTGGAGCATCTGATCCGTCCGCCGCCAGCGCACGCGCGCCGCGGCCCGATTGCACAACGCACACACGACGACCTCACTGTTCCGTCAACGGCGCGGCAGGTTCGGCACCCACAACGACAAAGGAGAGCGCCATGCGCACCATCGCTTTGCGTCGTGGACTGGCGGCCCTGCTGGTGGCGGCCCTGTCCTACGGCGTCCAGGCCGACGAGAAGTCGGCCAACACCCTGCGGATCGGCTACCAGAAATACGGCACCCTGGTCCTGCTCAAGGCCCGCGGCACCCTGGAGAAACGTCTCGCCGAAGACGGCGTGAAGGTGCAATGGACCGAGTTTCCCGGCGGCCCGCAACTGCTCGAGGGACTCAATGTCGGCAGCATCGACTTCGGCGTGACCGGGGAAACCCCGCCGGTATTCGCCCAGGCCGCCGGCGCCGACCTGCTCTACGTGGCCTACGAACCGCCGGCGCCGACCAGCGAGGCGATCCTCCTGCCGAAGGACTCGCCGATTCGTTCGGTGGCCGAGCTGAAGGGCAGGAAAGTCGCCCTGAACAAGGGCTCCAACGTGCATTACCTGTTGGTCCGCGCCCTCGAGCAGGCCGGCCTGAAGTACAGCGACATCCAACCCGTCTACCTGCCGCCGGCCGACGCCCGCGCCGCCTTCGAGCGCCACAGCGTCGACGCCTGGGTGATCTGGGACCCCTACCAGGCCGCCGCCGAGAAACAGTTGTCCGCGCGGGTCCTGGTGGATGGTCGCGGGCTGGTCGACAACCACCAGTTCTACCTCGCCACCCGGACTTACGCGCAACGGCATCCGCAGGTGCTCGACAAGCTGGTGGACGAGATCCGCCAGGTCGGCGACTGGTCGCGGGCCAACCCGCAGCAGGTGACCGAGCAGGTCGCGCCGCTGCTCGGGCTGCCCGCCGACATCACCCTTACCGCGGTGAAGCGCCAGGGCTACGGCGCGCAGTTGATCACCCCGGCGGTGGTCGAGGCGCAGCAGAAGATCGCCGACACCTTCACCCAGCTGAAGCTGATTCCCAAACCGCTGAGCATCAAGGACGTGATCTGGACGCCGCCGGCCGGCAAGGTCGCCAGCGCACCCTGAGCCCGTACCGCCCACCCACATACCGACACGATCATCGCGCGGCTACGCCACGCCGGCGCGCTCACCCTGGAGTCAATTGCGATGAGCCTCGAGATTTTCTGGTTCCTTCCCACCCACGGCGACGGCCACTACCTGGGCACCACCCAGGGCGCCCGTGCCGTCGACCACGGCTACCTGCAGCAGATCGCCCAGGCCGCCGACCGCCTGGGCTTCGGCGGCGTACTGATCCCCACCGGACGTTCCTGCGAGGACTCCTGGCTGGTCGCCGCCTCGCTGATCCCGGTAACCCAGCGCCTGAAGTTCCTCGTCGCGCTGCGTCCCGGGATCATTTCGCCGACCGTCGCTGCGCGCCAGGCGGCGACCCTGGACCGGCTGTCCAACGGCCGCGCGCTGTTCAACCTGGTCACCGGCGGCGATCCCGACGAACTGGCTGGCGACGGCCTGCACCTGAGCCACGCCGAACGCTACGAGGCGTCGGTCGAATTCACCCGCATCTGGCGTCGCGTGCTGGAGGGCGAGACCGTCGACTACGCCGGCAAGCACATCCAGGTGAAGGGCGCCAAGCTGCTCTATCCGCCGTTGCAGCAGCCGCGTCCGCCGCTGTACTTCGGCGGCTCCTCGGAGGCCGCCCAGGACCTCGCCGCCGAGCAGGTCGAGCTGTACCTGACCTGGGGCGAGCCGCCGGCGGCGGTTGCCGAGAAGATCGCCCAGGTACGCGAGAAGGCCGCCCGCCAGGGCCGCCAGGTGCGCTTCGGGATCCGCCTGCACCTGATCGTCCGCGAGACCAGCGAGGAAGCCTGGCAGGCCGCCGATCGCCTGATCGCGCACCTCGACGACGACACCATCGCCCGCGCCCAGGCCTCCCTGGCGCGCTTCGACTCGGTCGGCCAGCAACGCATGGCCGCGCTGCACGGCGGTTCGCGCGACAACCTGGAAGTCAGCCCCAATCTCTGGGCCGGCGTCGGCCTGGTGCGCGGCGGCGCCGGCACCGCGCTGGTCGGCGACGGGCCGACGGTGGCGGCGCGGGTCAGGGAGTACGCCGAGCTGGGCATCGATACCTTCATCTTCTCCGGCTATCCGCACCTGGAAGAGTCCTACCGGGTCGCCGAACTGCTGTTCCCGCACCTCGACGTGCAGCGCCCGGCGCAGCCCGAGGGACGCGGCTATGTCAGCCCGTTCGGCGAGATGGTGGCCAACGACATCCTGCCCCGGCAGGCCGCGCAGAGTTGAGAGCGGTCGGAGCGAACGACATGAGCATTTCCAAACGACTGGCCGAGCGCCTGGCGCCCTGGGCGCTGCCGCTGGTCCTGTTGGCGGTGTGGCAGGCGGCGGTCGAGTTCGGCTGGCTGTCCAGCCGCATCCTCCCCGCGCCCAGCGCCGTACTCGAGGCCGGCTGGGCGCTGCTGCGCAGCGGCGAGATCTGGCAGCACCTGGCGATCAGCGGCTGGCGCGCGGCGATCGGTTTCCTCATCGGCGGCGCCATCGGCCTGGTGCTGGGCTTCGTCACCGGCCTGTCGAAGTGGGGCGAGCGCTTCCTCGACAGTTCGGTGCAGATGATCCGCAACGTGCCGCACCTGGCGCTGATCCCGCTGGTGATCCTGTGGTTCGGCATCGACGAGTCGGCGAAGATCTTCCTGGTCGCCCTCGGCACGCTGTTCCCGATCTACCTGAACACCTACCACGGCATCCGCGGCATCGACCCCGGCCTGCTGGAGATGGCGCGCAGCTACGGGCTGTCCGGCTTCGCCCTGTTCCGCCAGGTAATCCTGCCCGGCGCGCTGCCGTCGATCCTGGTCGGGGTGCGCTTCGCCCTCGGCTTCATGTGGTTGACCCTGATCGTCGCCGAGACCATTTCCGCCAGCTCCGGCATCGGTTACCTGGCGATGAACGCCCGCGAGTTCCTGCAGACCGACGTGGTGGTCCTGGCGATCCTGCTCTATGCCGTCCTCGGCAAGCTCGCCGACCTCGCCGCACGCGGCCTGGAACGCGTCTGGCTACGCTGGCACCCGGCCTACCAGGTCAAGGGAGGTGGCGCATGAATGCCCACAACGCCGCCCTTGGCGGCACTCCGCAGCGCCTGAAGCGCGGTATCCCGCTGGCCCTGCGCGGAGTGGCGCGGCGCTTCGGCGAGCGCGAGGTGCTCAAGGACATCGACCTGCTGGTTCCGGCCGGGCAGTTCGTCGCCATCGTTGGTCGCAGCGGCTGTGGCAAGAGCACCTTGCTGCGCCTGCTGGCCGGCCTCGACCAGCCCAGCCGCGGCGAGTTGCTGGCCGGCTCGGCGGCGCTGGCCGAGGCCCGCGAGGACACCCGGCTGATGTTCCAGGACTCGCGCCTGCTGCCGTGGAAGCGGGTGATCGACAACGTCGGCCTCGGCCTGCGCGGCGACTGGCGGGCGAAGGCCCTGCAGGCGCTGCGGGCGGTCGGCCTGGCCGAGCGTGCCAACGAGTGGCCGGCGGCCCTGTCCGGCGGGCAGAAGCAGCGCGTCGCGCTGGCTCGCGCGCTGATCCACGAGCCGCGCCTGCTGTTGCTCGACGAGCCGCTCGGCGCGCTCGATGCGCTGACCCGGATCGAGATGCAGCAACTGATCGAAGGACTCTGGCGCGAACACGGTTTCACCGTCCTGCTGGTCACCCACGACGTCAGCGAGGCGGTGGCGGTGGCCGACCGGGTGATCCTCATCGAGGACGGCGAGATCGGCCTCGACCTGCCGGTGGAACTGCCCCGGCCGCGCTCGCGTGGCTCGGCGCGACTGGCCGCGCTGGAAGCCGAAGTGCTCAACCGGGTGCTGGCGCAGCCGGAGCTGCCGCCGCAACCCGAACCCGTTTCACCCCTGCCCACGCAACTGCGCTGGGCGCTCTAACCAACCATGCCTCGTTCCGAATCCCCCCAGGAGAAACGCCATGACCATCAAAGCCATCAACGTTCGTAACCAGTTCAAGGGCACCGTGAAGGAAATCATCGAAGGGCCGGTGCTGTCCGAGATCGACGTGCAGACCGCCGCCGGGATCGTCACTTCGGTGATCACCACGCGCTCGGTGAAGGAACTGGAGCTGGCCATCGGTAGCGAAGTGATTGCCTTCGTCAAGTCCACCGAGGTATCCATCGCCAAGCTGTGACGCTGGCTGCGCCGCGCTTGCGGCGGCGAGAGGGCGGGGACCCCGATGGGGCCCCGCCTTTTTTCGTCGCGTATCGGCAAGGCCGGCCGGTGGCGACGGCTGGCGTGGGTCGCTATGGAGCGGTCGGTAGGGCGAATAACCGCTCGCAGTTATCCGCCGTGGGGGCGACCGGGACTTCTCAGCCCCGGCGCGACAGGGGCTGGCGCTCGAAATGCACGCCGGCCAGGCCGGTCTGTTGCAGGGCGCGGATGTTGGCGTGGTCGTCGCCTTCCGGGTTGTCGCGCACCGCGCGATAGTGCTCGCCGAAGGCCAGCAGGGTTTCCTCGAGGCTGAGGCCCTCGAGGATGGCGAAGCCCAGGGTCTTGCAGGAACCTTCGTTCTGCCCGGCCGGGTTGCTCACGCTGCCGTTGTCGAAGGCGCTCGGCGTGTAGCTGTAGTGCTCGGCGATGAACGCCAGGGTGTCGGTGAACAGGTGGTGTTCGCTGCGCAGGCGCGCGCGGAAGTCGGTCAGGGTCATCGAAACAGGCTCATGGTGTCTGGGGCAGGGTTGGCAAGGGGCCCGGTGGCCTCAGGCGTTGCCCTGGCTCTTGGCGAAGGCGGCCTGTTGTTCCGGGCTCGCTTCTTTCTGGTACTTGGCTTTCCACTCGGCATAGGGCATGCCGTAGATCTCTTCGCGGGCCTGGTCATTGCTGACTTCCACCCCGAGGTCGTCGGCGGCGGCCTTGTACCACTTGGACAGGCAGTTGCGGCAGAAACCGGCGAGGTTCATCAGGTCGATGTTCTGCACGTCCTTGCGGGTCTGCAAATGATGGACCAGGGTGCGGAAGGCGGCGGCTTCGAGTTCCAGGCGTTGCTGTTCGGTGAGGTTGGCTGCGGTCATGGCGGTGTTTCTCGACGATGGCTCGGGGCAGGGTGAAGGCACAGGGCCAGGTCCGGCGATGATAAGAGTTGGCGCGGCCGGCGGGCAACGCTTGTGCGCGTCTTCGCGCGGTTCGCTCGTCGGCCGCCTCAGCGGTGGCCGGCGAGGGTGATCGAGACCGACTCGGCGAAGCGCAGCGCGTGCGGCTTGTCCACTTCCACCTCGGCGTAGCGCACCGCCGGGTTCTCCATCACCAGGTCGAGGATTTCCTGGGTCATCCGTTCGAGCAGGGCGAAGCGGTTCTCCTCGACGTGGCGGATGATCGCCTTGGTGATGGTGCGGTAGTTCAGCGCGTGCTCGATGTCGTTGACCTCCACGGCATCCGCGGCCGGGTAGAGGATGGTCAGGTTGATCAGCACGTCCTGCTTGTTGAGGATTTCCTCCTCCTTGATCCCGATGAAGGTGCGCAGGCGCAGGTCCTTGACGCGGATTCGCGCCATTCCCGGTTCCAGTCGCGGCATGTCACTTGCTCCTTCCGATCAATTGCAGAAATTCCTGGCGGGTGGTGTTCGAGTCGCGGAACGCGCCGAGCATCACCGAGGTGAACATCTGCGAGTTCTGCTTCTCCACCCCGCGCATCATCATGCACATGTGCTGGGCCTCGATCACTACCGCCACGCCGGCGGCGCTGGTCACCTGGCGGACCGCCTCGGCGATCTGCCGGGTGAGGTTCTCCTGGATCTGCAGGCGGCGGGCGAACATGTCGACGATCCGCGCCACCTTCGACAGGCCGAGCACCTTGCCGGTGGGAATGTACGCCACATGAGCCTTGCCGATGAAGGGCAGGAGGTGGTGTTCGCAGAGGGAGTACAGCTCGATGTCGCGGACGATGACCATTTCATCGTTGTCCGAGGCGAACAGCGCGCCGTTGACGATTTCCTCCAGGGTCTGGCCATAGCCGTGGCAGAGGTACTGCATGGCCTTGGCCGCGCGCTTCGGGGTGTCGAGCAGGCCTTCGCGCTGCGGGTCTTCGCCGAGACCGACGAGGATCTCCCGGTAATGCTGGGAAAGTGCTGGGTTCATAAGGGGTCCTTGGCGCCTCACTTGACGTGGCGGCCGCCGTTCACGGTCAGGGTGGTCCCGGTGACGTAGGGGTTGTCCAACAGGTAGCGAAGGCTCTGGTAGATGACTTCCGGCCCCGGCTCGATGCCGAGGGCGGATTTCGCCAGGGTGCGGGCGCGGTATTCGGCGTCGTCCCCGTCGTTGAACATCACCAGCGCCGGTGAAATGGCGTTGACCTTGATCCTCGGCGCGAAGCGCGCGGCGAACGACAGGGTCAGGTTGTCCAGCCCGGCCTTGCTCGCGCAGTAGGCGATGCGCCGGGCGCTGCCCTTGCGCGCCACGTCGTCGGTGAGGTGGACGATGTCGGCGGGCTGCGAGCGTTCCAGCAACTCGGCGCAGTGCAGGTTGATCAGGTAGGGCGCGAGCATGTGCACGCTGAACAGTTGCTGGAACGCCTCGGCTTCGTGGCCGGGCGTCTCGGCGATCCAGTCCGAGGCGTTGTGGACGATCGCTCGCAGGCTGTCGGTATGCTGCCGGAGGGCCCCGATGAAGGCGAAGATGCCGGCCTCGCTGGCGAAGTCGGCGTGCAGGGTCAGCGCGCCGGCCTGGCGCAGTTCGTCCAGCGCCGGGCGTTCGCTGCGGTAGCTGACGATCACCGACTCGCCGTCGGCCAGCAGGCGGCGGGCGCAATGCAGGCCGACACGCTGGCTGGCGCCGGTGATCAGGATCGGGGCTGTCGCCATGGGACTCTCACAGCAGGCGAAGGGAATCGGATGGATGCAGGGTACCCGACTGAGCCAGTCGGGCAAAGCCTTGCGCTACGGCCCACCCCGTCGGGGTGGGCGGCAAGCCCTCAGTGCGCTTCCGGCAGGCTGGTGGCGCGCTGCGGGCGGCGGTGCAGCCAGGGGGCGAGCAGGCGGCTGGAGAGGGGGATGAACCAGTAGGTCATCAGCGGGGTGAGGACCAGGGTACTGAGCAGCACCCGCGCGGCCAGCGACAGCTCGCCGAGGTAGGGGCCGGCGCCGAGGTTGAAGGCCAGCGAGACCGGGAAGAACGCCAGCCAGATCGCCACGCTCTGCTTCCAGCGCGGCGGTTTGCGGTTGTCGTCGAACCAGGCGGCGAGGCCGTGGGCGCGGCGCTCGCGCGGTTCGTCGAAGAGTCCCTGGCCGCGTTCGAGCCAGGCCTGGCGCGAGGCGGAGTGGGCCCAGGCGGCGAGGGTGGCGTCGTCGGCGAAGCGAAAGATCATCTGGAATTCGTCTCCGCCGGCGGGCGGCGCCAGCGCCCCGGAGCCGAGGTAGCCGGGGAAGTCGGCGGCGAGGGCTTCGCCTTCGCGCTGCCAGGCGAGGAAGTCGCGGTAACGGCCGGCGGCGACGCGGCGGGCCACCAGCAGGGTAACGGGAGCGGTAGACATCGTGTATCTCCTGGAACGGTTGAGCGCGCTTCGTGGGCGCCCTCGGACAACGGCGCAGCGCCGGGGGTGGTGGGCTGCGTCGGAGGACAGGCAAGGATCGTTCCCGCCGTGGTGGCGAAGGTTCGCTGCCGTGTCTACGGCAGCGCGATGAAATCCCGATGACAGGGAGTGCGCCAAAATGGTGCTTGAACGTCCTGGTTGCATTGATTCGGTGCGTCCCGCTCGGCGAACGCATGCGGCATAATGTCCGGCTTACCCCTGTTGGCTTACGGAGTGTTCATGAAAGTCGCCATTCTCTCCGGCTCGGTCTACGGCACCGCCGAAGAAGTCGCCCGGCACGCCCAGAAATTGCTGTCCGCGGCCGGCCTCGAGGCCACCCATCTGCCCCGCGCCAGCCTCGACGAACTCAAGGCCTTCGCCCCCGAGGCATTCCTGGTGGTGACCTCGACCACCGGCATGGGCGAACTGCCGGACAACCTGCAACCGCTGTACTACGCGATCCGCGACCAGCTGCCGGCCTGGCACGGCCTGCCGGGCGGGGTCATCGGCCTGGGCGATTCGAGCTACGGCGACACGTTCTGCGGTGGCGGCGAGCAGGTTCGCGAACTGTTCGGCGAACTGGGCGTGCGCGAAGTGCTGCCGATGCTGCGCCTGGATGCCAGCGAAACCGTTACCCCCGAGACCGACGCCGAACCCTGGCTGGCCGAGTTCGCCGCTGCCCTCAAGGGCTGATCCCGGACTTGCCCCGCCGAGGTGGCGGATAACCGCGTAGCGGTTATTCGCCCTACACGGGGAGGGAGCAAGCGGTAGGGCGAATAACGCCCCAGGCGTTATCCGCCGAAACGCCTGCCGAGGTGGCGGATAACCGCGTAGCGGTTATTCGCCCTACACGGGGAGGAGCAAGCGGTAGGGCGAATAACGCCCCCAGGCGTTATCCGCCGAAACGTCCGCCGAGGTGGCGGATAACCGCGTAGCGGTTATTCGCCCTACACGGGGAGGGAGCAAGCGGTAGGGCGGATAACGCCCCCAGGCGTTATCCGCCGTAGCCTCTGCCGAGCTGGCGGTTATTCGTCCTACGCCGGGCTTTCTTCCAGTGGCCGTTCGCGCAGCAACTCCAGCCAGGCCTGCGCCGCCCGCGACAGGTAGCCGCCACGGCGCCAGATGAAGGCGATGTCCCAGCGCAGGTCCGGCTCCCTGAGCAGGACCCGCACCACTCCCGGGCGTTCGATCTCGCGAGCGATCACCCGTGGTAGCAGCACCACCCCCTGGTTGGCCGCCACCAGCGCGCCGAGGAAGTCGGCCTGGCCGCTGCGGCCACCTTCGCGCGGGCTGAAGCCGGCCTCCAGGCAGGCGCGCAGCAGGCGGTCGTTGAGGGTGAAGCTCTGCTGGTAGAGCAGGAACGGGCTGTCCGCCAGTTCGCCGAGGGCGACGCTGGCGGCAGCGGCCTTGGGGTGCCCGGCCGGCAGCAGCACGTCCAGCGGTTCGTTGCAGAACGGCTGGTAGTCGAAGCCGTCGTCCGCCGGAGTGAGGCTGCCGGCCAGTTCCAGTTCGCCGGCCAGCACCGCCTGCTCCATGGTCTTGCTGCCGCCTTCCACCAGGTGCACGGCGATGTTCGGATAGCGCCGCCGGTATTCGGCGAAGCGTTGGGCGAACAGCGCGTCGGCGCCGAGCAACGGCAGGCCCAGGCGCAGTTCGCCGCGGTTGAGCTGGCTGAGGTCGTCCAGTTCGCTGAGCAGGTCGCGGCGCAGCCGCAGCATCTCCTCGGCGCGGCGAAACACCACGGCGCCGGCGTCGGTCAGGCGCACGTGCGGCCCGTTGCGTTCCAATACCTGCACGCCGAGGCTCTGCTCCAGCTGGGCGACCTGCTTGCTGATGGTCGACTGGCTGGCGTGGCGGACCTGGGCCGCCTGGGTGAAGCTGCCCTGGCGGACCACTTCGACGAAGCTACGGAGTTGACGGAATTCCATTCTGGAATGGCTCTCATGCGGACAATTCGCTTTGGGGATGATAGGCCGGGCCTTATCCTTTCTCCATCCCCGATTTCCCAGCCAAGGCCTTTCCCATGTTGCCCCCGCTCGTCCGCCGTCTTTCCCGCCTTGCCGCCGAACTGGCGGTACTCATCGCCTTCTGGTGGGCCGGCGGCTGGCTGGCGAAGGCCATCGGCCTGCCGCTGCCAGGCGGTGTGGTCGGCCTGGCGGCACTGTTGCTGCTGTTCGCCAGCGGCCTGCTGCGTCCGGCCTGGCTGCAGGCCGGCGCCGGCCTGTTGCTGGCGGAGATGTTGCTGTTCTTCATCCCGGCGCTGATGAGCCTGCTCGACTACGGCGCGCTGCTACGCAGCGAGGGCTGGCGCATCCTCCTGGTGATCATGCTCAGCACCCTGCTGGTGATGCTGGTCACCGCGGTGTCGGTGGAGTGGATGTGCCGCTGGAGGGCGCGCCATGAGTCTCGATAAGCAAGCCCTGTTCTGGTTGGCGGCGACCGTCGGCGGCTACCTGCTGAGCCGCCAGCTGTACCGCCGGGTGAAGTGGTACTGGCTGTCGCCCATCGTGTTCGTCCCGGTGCTGCTCTATGCCCTGGCGATTCCCACCCATACCCGCTACGCCGACTACGCCCGCGACACCAATTGGCTGGTGGCGCTGCTCGGTCCGGCGACGGTGGCCTTCGCCATCCCGATCTGGCAGCAGCGCGAGCTGCTGATGCGCCACTGGCCGGCGCTGCTGGCCGGGATGTTCGCCGGCACCGCGGTGGCCATCGGCAGCTCCTGGGCGCTGGCCCAGGCCCTGGCGCTGGACGGCCAGGTCACGCTGTCGTTGCTGCCGCGCTCGATCACCACGCCGTTCGCCATGGAGATGTCCCACGACCTGGGCGGCGTGCCGGAACTGACCGCCGCCTTCGTGATGATCACCGGGGTGTTCGGCGCGGTGATCGGCGGCACCCTGTTGCGCGTCCTGCGCTTGCGTACGCCGCTGGCCCGCGGTGCGCTGTTCGGCGTCGGCGCGCACGGCGCCGGCACCAGTCGGGCCTATGAGTTCGGCGGTGAGGAAGGTTCGGCGGCCGGTCTGCTGATGGTTCTCACCGGGCTGTTCAACCTGCTGGTCGCCCCCCTGGTCGCCCACTGCCTGTAGCCTGCGCGCATAGGCCGGCTGAATCCTCCGCCATTCAGCCGGCGCGCGAGTGTAAGCCCGGCGACAGTCGCCGGAGGAGGGCGGGGCTAGACTCCGGGCATCCGATAACGACAAAAGAGGATGCCGCCGTGACCGCCGTTCACTCCCTGCCCGCCGATGTGCAAGCCCAGGTCTCCGCCGCCGAATGGCAGACCCGCGTCGATCTCGCCGCCTGCTACCGGCTGGTCGCCCTGCACGGTTGGGACGACCTGATCTTCACCCACATCTCGGCCAAGGTGCCGGGCACCGAGGACTTTCTGATCAACCCGTTCGGCCTGATGTTCCACGAGATCACCGCCTCCAGCCTGGTGAAGGTGGACGCCAGCGGCAAGAAGCTGATGGACAGCCCCTACGAGATCAACCCGGCCGGCTACACCATCCACAGCGCGGTGCACGAGGTCCGCCACGACGTCGAGTGCGTGCTGCACACCCATACCGCCGCGGGGATCGCGGTGTCCTGCCAGAAACAGGGCCTGTTGCCGCTGTCGCAGCAATCGTTGTTCGTGCTCTCCAGCCTGTCCTACCACGCCTACGAGGGCGTCGCCCTGAACCATGAGGAAAAGGCCCGCCTGCAGGCCGACCTGGGGGCCAGCAACTTCCTGATCCTGCCCAACCACGGCCTGCTCACCTGCGGCGGTTCCATCGCCGATACCTTCCTGATGATGTTCACCCTGCAACGCGCCTGCGAGGTACAGGTGATGGCGCAGAGCGGCGGTGCCGAGCTGATCCACATCCCGGGGCAGATCCTCGCCGGCGCGCGCGACATGATCGCCGGGGTGATGCGCAGCAAGACCGGCATGGGCGGCCAACTGGCCTGGCCGGCGCTGCTGCGCAAGCTCGACCAGCAGAACCCGGGCTACCGCCAGTGACCGCGGCGCTGCCCGGCATTCCCCTCGAGGCCTGGCGGAGGCGCGGCCGCACCCTGGATTTCAAGGGCTTCCCGATCCGCTACTGGGAAGCCGGGCAGGGCCGGCCGTTGCTGCTGATCCACGGTTTTCCCAGCGCCGCCTGGGACTGGCACTACCTCTGGGAGCCGCTGGCGCAGCGCTACCGCGTGCTGGTCTGCGACCTGCTCGGCTTCGGCGACTCGGCCAAGCCGCGCGCCCATCGCTACAGCCTGCTGGAGCAGGCCGACCTGCAACAGGCGCTGCTCGGCCGCCTGGGAATCGACGAGCCGCTGCACGTGCTGGCCCACGACTACGGCGACAGCGTCGCCCAGGAACTGCTCGCCCGCCACCACGAAGGCCGGCTGCGGCTCGCCTCCTGCGTGTTCCTCAATGGCGGGCTGTTCCCGGAAACGCACCGACCGGTGCTCAGCCAGAAGCTGTTGCTGAGCCCCTTGGGTGGGCTGTTCGGCCGGCTGTTCGACCGCCGCGCCCTGGCGCGCAACTTCGCCAAGGTCTTCGGCCCGCGCAGCCAGCCCGGCGAGACCGAGCTGGATGCCTTCTGGAGCCTGATCGAAAGCAACCAGGGGCAGCGGGTGATGCACCGCCTGATCCGCTACATCGTCGACCGCCGCGAGCAGCGTGAGCGCTGGGTGGCGGCATTGCAGCACGGCGGGGTGCCGTTGCGGGTGATCGACGGAGCCGTCGACCCGATCTCCGGGGCGCACATGGTCGAGCGCTACCGGCAACTGGTCGCCGATGCCGATTGCGTGTTGCTCGATGGCATCGGCCACTACCCGCAGATCGAAGCGCCGGCGGCGGTGCTCGAACATTACCTGGCGTTTCGCGCCCGAGTGGATGATTCAGAGTTTTCTTAAGCGACTTTGAGATTGCAGCAAGTGCCATCGCGCAAGGATCGGGGCTAGGGTGCTGGCGCCTCGCTGGACGAGGCGTTTCGTCACCCATGGAGGTCTCCATGCACGATCCCGTTTCTCCCTTGCGTGTGTTCGACGAGGGCTCCTGGTTGTTCCGCCAGATGGTGCAGGCGCAGCCGTTCATCCGCCAGTCCGGGATGGTCCTCGCCGAACTCGGCCTGCTGCTGGCGCTCGGGCTCGGCTACCTGTGCTGGCAGGAAGGCAGTCGCTGGTACGCCCTCGGCGCCGGCTGCGCGTTGCTCGGCAGCCTGCTGCTGGTGGTGGTCCGGCGCAACTACGACTGGTGGCTGTTCAAGCTAGGCCCGCGTGGCCGGCTGTACATTCCGTTCGACTGAAACGGAACATCCCGCTGCCTTATCGGGCGCCATTCATGGCGGTGCGAAGCCTTGTCCCCGCCGGCGGGCTGGCCGACACTCGGGCAATCCTTCCTACTGCCCTGGAGTCCCGAACATGAGCGATGCCCTGCGTTTCGACGACCAAGTCGTGATCGTCACCGGAGCCGGCGGCGGCCTTGGCCGCGCCCACGCCCTGCTGTTCGCGAAGCATGGCGCCAGGGTGGTGGTCAACGACCTCGGCGGCAGCACCCATGGCGAAGGCGCCAGTGCCTCGGCGGCGGACAAGGTGGTGGCGGAAATCCGAGCCGCCGGCGGCACCGCGGTGGCCAACCACGACTCGGTCACGGACGGCGGCAGGATAGTGGAGAACGCGCTGGACGCCTTCGGTCGCGTCGACGTGGTGGTCAACAATGCCGGCATCCTGCGTGACAAGACCTTCCACAAGATGGAGGACGCCGACTGGGACCTGGTCTACCAGGTGCATGTCGAAGGCGCCTACAAGGTCACTCGCGCCGCCTGGCCACACTTGCGCGAGCAGGCCTACGGGCGGGTGGTGTTCACCTCCTCGACCTCGGGCATCTACGGCAACTTCGGCCAGAGCAACTACGGCATGGCCAAGCTCGGCCTCTATGGCCTGACCCGCACCCTGGCCCTGGAAGGACGCAAGAACAATATCCTGGTCAACGCCATCGCCCCCACCGGCGGTACGCGGATGACCGAGGGGCTGATCCCGCCGCAGGTCTTCGAGCAGCTCAAGCCGGAGTTGGTCAGCCCGCTGGTGGTCTACCTCGGCAGCTCGGCCTGCGAGGATACCTCGGGGCTCTATGAGGTCGGCGGTGGCTGGATCGGCAAGGTGCGCTGGGAACGCAGCCTGGGCTTCGGCTTCGATCCGAAGGCTGGCTTCGACGCGGAGGACGTGGCCGCGCACTGGCAGCAGATCTGCGACTTCGAGAACGCCGCGCACCCGGCGGACAATGTCGAGGCGCTTCGTGAAATGATGGCCAACCTGCAGAAGCACGCGCTCTGAGACGCCCGGCGGATGCGGCGCGGCCGCGGGAAAAGGACTAAGGTGAAGACCGGCTGACGCCGGTCTTCTGCCATCCGGCCGGTGTCTTTTTTCGCTTTTTCCGCAGGGAGTCTGTCATGAGTGTCATCGTCGAACGCAACGGCCCGGTCACCACCCTGGTCATCGCTCGCCCGGAGCGGCGCAATGCGGTGGACCGGCCGACCGCCCAGGCCCTGGCCGACGCCCTGCGCGAATTCGAAGCGGACGATACGGCGCGGGTCGCGGTACTCACCGGCAGCGGCGGCAATTTCTGCGCCGGCGCCGACCTCGCCGCGGTGGCCGAGGATGGCGAGCGGCGCAATCGCCTGGAGGCGGAGGGCGACGGGCCGATGGGGCCGAGCCGCATGCAGCTCGGCAAGCCGCTGATTGCCGCCATCGAAGGCTATGCGGTGGCCGGCGGGCTGGAGCTGGCGCTGCTCGCCGACCTGCGGGTGATGGCCGAGGACGCCATCTGCGGAGTGTTCTGCCGGCGCTTCGGGGTGCCGCTGATCGATGGCGGCAGCGTGCGCCTGCCGCGGATCGTCGGGCAGGGCCGGGCGCTCGACCTGATCCTTACCGGGCGTCCGGTGAAGGCCGACGAAGCGTTGCAGATCGGCCTGGCCAACCGGGTGGTGCCGAGCGGTTCGGCGCGAGCCGAGGCCGAGGAGCTGGCGGCGGAACTCGCCGCCTTCCCGCAGACCTGCATGCTCGCCGACCGCGCCAGCGTATACGCGCAGTGGGAACTGTCCTTCGACGTGGCCCTGGCCAACGAATTCCAGGGCGGGCTGGCGGTGATCGAGAGCGGCGAGACCCTGGAGGGCGCGCAGCGCTTCAAGGACGGCGAGGGGCGCCACGGGCGCTTCGAGTGACGCCGTCGCGCCGCGGGGGCTAGCGATGGATGATCACGTAGCTCTTGCGCACGGTTTCCTGTACATCCCACACGCCGAGACTGTTCTCCGGCAGCAGCAGGGCATCGCCGGCCTCGATGCGGATGGTCTCGCCGCCGTCCGGGGTGAAGGTGCAGCGGCCTTGCAGGAAGTGGCAGAACTCCTGCTCGACGATCTGCCGCCGCCAGCGTCCGGGGGTGCATTCCCAGATGCCGGTTTCCACCTGGTCGGTGCGCTCCACGGCGTAGGCGCGGGTCTGCGCGACCGGCTCGCCAAGGGGCACCGCGACCGGGCTGGCGGCGCCAAGATCGGCGCCGGCGGTATTTTTCAGAAGGGTCAGGGCCATGCGGTTTTTCCTCTGTGGGAGGTGGAGGGGATTCTCAGCGCATCAGGCTTTCCATGCCGGCCGCGAGGGTTTGCGCCAGGCTGCGTCGCCAGGGTGCGCTGTGCGGATCGGCAAGGACCCGGTCCTCATGGACGAAACTGCGGATGATCGCGTTGTAGCCGAGCCAGCGGCAGGGTTCCGGTTCCCAGCGGGCCAGGCTGTCCAGCGGACGCTCGCCCAGCACCCAGGGCTGCCGCAGCAGCTCGCTGTCCTCGCCGAGGATCAGCGCGGCCAGGGTGCGGCCGCCGAGGTTGCTGGCGCCGACCCCTTCGCCGCCGTAGCCGCCGGAGAGGGCGATGCCGCTGGCGCGGTCGAGCAGCATGTGCGGGCGGAAGCGCCGGGCCATGCCGAGATTGCCGCCCCAGGTGTGGCTGATCCTGGCGTCCTTGAGCAGCGGGAAGAGCTCGCCGAACAGGTAGCGACGCAGGCCGACTTCTTCGTCGTTGAGGCTGAAGTCGCTGCGTAGCTTGCCGCCGAAGCGGTAGCCGCCGCGCGCGCCGAAGGCCAGGCGGTCGTCGGCGGTGCGCTGGCCGTAGGTGACCTGGCGGCTGAATTCGCTGAAGGCCTGGCCGCGTTCCAGGCCGATCTCCGCCCAGACCGACGACGGCAGCGGCTCGGTGGCCACCAGCAGGCTCTGCACCGGCAACTGGTAGTGGCCCAGCGGCGGCAGGCTGGCGGCATAGCCTTCCACCGCCGGCACGATCCATTCGGCGCGCAGTTCGCCGCGCTCGGTGCGCAGCAGGCCGCGTTGCCAGTGCAGCACCCGGCTCTTCTCGAACAGCTGCACGCCCAGGCGCTCCACCGCGCAGGCCAGGCCGCGCGCGAGCCTGGCCGGCTGGATGGTGGCGCAGTGCGGCGAATGGATCGCCCCGTAGCTGCCGGGGATGCGCAACTGCTGGTCGAGTTCCTGCGGCGTCAGCCAGCGGTAGTCGCTTTCGTCCAGGCCTTCGGCATAGAGATCATGCAGATAGGCACGCAGGCGGCGTTCCTGTTCCGGGTAGCGCGCCGCGCAGTAGAGCACGCCACCCTTGCGGTAGTCGCAGTCGATGCCTTCCTCTTGCAGCACCCGCGCGACCTCGTCGGGAATCCCGTGCAGCAGGTCGTAGCCGGCCCGGCGCCGCTCCGGCGGCAAGCCGGCGAGCAGGCCGTCCTCGCCGAGCAGGTTGCCCATCAGCCAGCCGCCGTTGCGCCCCGAGGCGCCGAAGCCGGCGGTTTCCGCCTCGACGATGGCGACGCGCAACTGCGGCGCCCGGCGCTTCAGGTAATAGGCGGTCCAGAGGCCGGTGTAGCCGGCGCCGACGATGGCCACGTCGACCTCGAGGGATTCTTCCAGGGACGGGCGCGCTTCGAGCGGATCGTCCAGTTGATTCATCCACAGGCTGAGGTGGCGCCAGGCCGACATAGAGGGCTCCATAGCGAGAGGGAAGGGGGATGCGGCGAGAGTAGGAAGATGCCGTGCGCCTGTCGTGCGCGCGGGTCCGCTGGGAAATCTCAGCGGCGCGACGACAGGCGCTTCAGGTATTCGCGCGGAGACTGGCCGGTGTGCTGGCGGAAGCAGCGGTAGAAGGCCGACAGCGAATTGAAGCCGGCGGCGAAGGCCAGTTCGTCGACCCGTCCGGGCAGCTCGCCGGAAAGCTGGCCGAGCAGGTGTTGCAGGCGGGTCTGGTTGACGTACTGGTAGAAGCTCAGGCCGAGCACCTGGTTGAGCAGGTAGGAAATCTGGTTGCGCGTATAGCCGGTGGCATTGGCCACCTGGGTCAGGTCCAGGTCCGGATCGAGATAGGGCTGGGCCTGTTGGAAGTAGTGCTCCAGGTCGCGCGCCAGCAGGCTCAGCTGCTTGGCCGAAAGCCCCAGGCGGCTGGCCGGCGGCCGGCCGTCGCCGGCCTGGGCTCCGCCGCCGCTTTCGTGGACCAGCGAGGCGTATTCGTTGATGCGCCAGATCAGGCCGTCGCGCACGGTGATCGCCTCGCTGGCGCGGAACGAAGCCAGGCGGCCGCTGAGGGTCACCCGCAGGCGGTACTGGATGAAGGCGGTATCGCCGTCGAAGCGAATACGGTCGGTGTGCTCCAGCGACTCGTCGGGGCCCTTGGGCATGGTCGCCTCGACGTACTCGCGGAGATCGGCCAGGCGCATCCGGCGGTTCTGGAAGAAGTCGTTGTATTCGACCTCGGGATGATAGAGCGCCATCACCGCGTCGATGTCGCGGTGCTTCCAGCTGAGGTGATAGCGCATGACCGTCTCGCGGGTGGCGTCGGCGAGGTCGCGGTCGGCGGGAATGGTCTGTTCGGGCTGCATGCAGCGAAGGATGCCATCGCCGTCGCCGGCGGAACAGTGCCGCGCCGTCATCCATGCACTGGATGACGGCGTATCCATCCTGCATATGGCGTTCGCGGAGGCGCTTTCCAGGGCCCCTGTTCACTCTTTCGGGCGACAGCCGGAATACCTCCTTGGTGCGCTTACCGCCGTTCGGGCCGCTGGGTAGGGTGTAGCCACCTCGACCCTGTCAGGAGAGCCGCATGACAACAACAAAAAGGCGCGGAATCTTCCCTCTGCACGCACTCGCTGCGGCCACAGCCCTGGGTTGCGCCACCCAGGCCTCGGCCGTGTCATTCAACATCGGGGAGATCGAAGGGCAATTCGACTCGTCGCTGTCGGTGGGGGCCAGCTGGTCCATGCGTTCCGCCGACAAGGACTACATCGGCACCCGCAACGGCGGCCACGCCTCGTCGCAGACCTCCGACGACGGCCGGCTCAACTTCAAGAAGGGCGAAACCTTCTCGAAGATCTTCAAGGGCATCCACGATCTCGAACTCAAGTACGGCGACACCGGCGCGTTCTTCCGTGGCAAGTACTGGTACGACTTCGAGCTGAAGGACGAACACCGCCTGCTCTACGACATCGACGACCACAATCGCAAGGAGGGCGCCAAGTCCTCCGGGGCGCAGCTGCTCGATGCCTTCCTCTACCACAACTACAGCATCGGCGACCTGCCCGGCAGCGTGCGGGTCGGCAAGCAGGTGGTGAGCTGGGGCGAGAGCACGTTCATCCAGAACTCGATCAACAGCATCAATCCGATGGACGTCGCCGCCTTCCGCCGGCCCGGCGCGGAGATCAAGGAAGGCCTGATCCCGGTGAACAT
>NZ_KV811348.1:190015-258052 GCF_001813025.1 Pseudomonas sp. HMSC066A08 | reverse complement strand
GGAGATCAAGGAAGGCCTGATCCCGGTGAACATGCTCTACCTGTCCCAGGGCATCAGCGACGCGCTGACCGTCGAAGGCTTCTACCAGTTGGAGTGGGACCAGACGGTGATCGACAACTGCGGCACCTTCTTCTCTACCACCGACGTGGTCGCCGATGGCTGCGAGCGGATGGTCTACGCCGGCAGCGACTTCGACCCGAACCCGGCCAACGGCTACCGCTACCTGCCGCGCGCCGGCGATCGCGATGCCCGCGACAGCGGCCAGTGGGGCCTGGCCCTGCGTTGGTACGCGGCGGAGCTGAACGACACCGAGTTCGGCCTGTACGCGATGAACTACCACAGTCGCAACCCGTACTACAGTGTGATCGCCGGCAACGGCCTGGCCACCTCCGACCCGGTCACCGGCCGCTCCACCGGCTATTACTTCATCGACTATCCCGAGGACATCCGCCTCTACGGCCTGAGCTTCCAGACCAACATCGGCAGTACCTCGGTGGCCGGCGAGCTGAGCTACCGGCCGAACATGCCGCTACAAATCAACAGCACCGACATGTCGATCGCCGCGATCTACCCGACCACCCTGTTCGGCAACCCGATCTACGACAGCGGCTTCGCCACCCCGCGCGCCGGCGAGGTGATCAACGGCTACGTGCGCAAGCCGGTGACCCAGGCACAGGTGACCGTCACCCAGTTCTTCGACCGGGTACTGGCGGCCGACCGCCTGACCGTGGTCGGCGAAGTCGGCTACAACCACCTCAGCGGGGTCGACGGCGACGACCTGCGCTACGGCCGCGACGCCATCTACGGCATCGGCGAACTGCCGAACAACGCCTTGTGCACCGGCGCGCTCAACGTGGCCAACCCGCAGGAGTGCAACAGCCACGGCTTCTACACCCGCAACTCGTGGGGCTATCGCCTGCGCGGGATCCTCGAATATCCCAACGTGTTCGCCGGGGTCAACCTGAAGCCGAACCTGGCCTGGTCGCACGACGTCGAGGGCTACGGGCCGAACTTCAGCGAGGGCGCCAAGGCCGTCAGCGTCGGCCTCGATGCCGACTACCAGAACACCTATACCGCCAGCATCAGCTACACCGACTTCTTCGGCGGCAACTACAACCCGATCAACGACCGCGACTTCCTCGCGGTGAGCTTCGGGGTGAACTTCTGAGGTCCGCCGCCCTTCGGGGCGGCCGCTTTCGCGGATACGAACAAGGATAACAACGCATGAAAACAGCACGACTCCTGTCCTCCGGGGCGCTGGCCCTCAGCCTGCTGGCCGGTTCGGTGACGGCGGCGGTTTCGCCCGACGAGGCCGCCAGGCTCGGCAGCAGCCTGACCCCTATCGGCGCGCAGAAGGAAGGCAACGCCGACGGCAGCATCCCAGCCTGGACCGGCGGCCTCGCGGCCAGTGCCGGCAAGGTCGACGGCAAGGGCTTCCTTTCCGATCCCTTTGCCGACGAGAAGCCGCTGTTCACCATCACCGCGCAGAACGTCGAGCAATACAAGGACAAGCTCTCCGACGGCCAGTTGGCGATGTTCAAGCGCTACCCCGAGACCTACCGGATCCCGGTGTACAAGACCCATCGCACGGTGGCCCTGCCGGCCGAGATCGACGAGGCGGTCAAGCAGAGCGCGCTGAACGTGCAGCCGATCAACGACGGCAACGGCCTGTCGAATTTCGAGAAGAGCCGCTACTACGCCTTCCCGATCCCGAAGAACGGTGTCGAAGTGCTCTGGAACCACATCACTCGCTACCGCGGCGGCAACCTCAAGCGCACCATCGTCCAGGCCACCCCGCAGACCAACGGCAGCTTCACGCCGATCCGCTTCGAGGAGTCGGTGGCATTCCCGCAGAACATGCCCGACCTCGACCAGAGCAAGGCGGCCAACATCCTCACCTTCTTCAAGCAGCAGGTGACCGCGCCGGCGCGCCTGGCGGGCAACGTGCTGCTGGTCCACGAGACCCTCGACCAGGTCAAGGAGCCGCGCCTGGCCTGGGTCTACAACGCCGGCCAGCGCCGCGTGCGGCGCGCCCCGCAGGTGGCCTACGATGGCCCGGGCACCGCCGCCGACGGCCTGCGCACCTCGGATAACTTCGACATGTTCTCCGGCGCCCCGGACCGCTACGACTGGAAGCTGCTCGGCAAGCGCGAGATGTACATCCCCTACAACGCCTACAAGCTCAACGACCCGAGCCTGAAGTACGGCGACATCATCAAGGCCGGGCACATCAACCAGGACCTGACCCGCTACGAGCTGCACCGGGTGTGGGAAGTGGTCGGCACGGTGAAGCCGGGCGAGCGGCACATCTACGCCAAGCGCCACATGTACATCGACGAGGACAGCTGGCAGATCGCCCTGGTCGACCACTACGACGGTCGCGGCCAGCTCTGGCGGGTCGGCGAGGGCCACGCGCAGTACCACTACGACCAGAAGGTCGCCGGCTACACCCTGGAGGCGCTCTACGACGTGATCGCCGGTCGCTACCTGGCGCTGGGCATGAACAACGAGGAGAAGCGCGGCTACGAGTTCGGCTTCAAGGCCTCGTCCGCCGACTACACGCCGGCCGCCCTGCGCAACGCAGGGGTACGCTGAGTCCCGGCCAGTCGCGACGAGCGTGTCGGCTTGTGTCGACGCGCTCGTTCGTTATGACGGCCCATCACCCGGCGCAATCATCGTTCAGCAGCGGGGCAGGCGCGGTCTAGGCTCCCGGCAAGGCGCTTCGACAGAACAAGAGCACTGCCATGACCGAGCCGACCGAGCTGCCCGCCGCCTTGCCGCGGCTGCCGCCGCAGCACCTGCCGCGGCCCCGTTTGCACCAGCCGCTGCTACGCGGAGAATGCCGCCTGCGACTGCTCTGCGCACCCGCCGGCAGCGGCAAGACCGTCCTCCTCGGAGAATGCGCGCGGCGGGCGCCGCCTGGGGTGCAGGTGGTCTGGCTGGCGCTGGGCGGGGAAGCGCTGGACCCTGCGACCTTCCGCCGCCGCCTGGCCGGCGCCCTCGGCTTGGCCGAGGAAAGCGACGAAGCGCAACTGTGCCGGCGGCTGCGCAACGCTTCCGCGCTGTGGTTGCTGCTCGACGATTACCCACGGCACCCCGACCCCGCCCTCGACGCTTGCCTCGATCGCCTGTTGAGCGCGGCCTCGCCACGGGTGGGCTGGTGGCTGGCGAGCCGGCGGCGGCCGCAGTGCAACCTGGCGCGGTTGCTGCTGGAAGGGGAGTTGCTGGAGGTCGACGGCGGCCTGCTGGCGTTCGATGCCGACGAGGTCACCGAACTGCTCCGCCTGCACGGGCGCAGCGCCGATGCCGGCACGGCCGGGACACTGCTGGAACGCAGCGGCGGTTGGTGCGCCGCGTTGCGCTTGCGCCTGCTGGTCGGCGAAGAGACGGCCGGACCGTTGTTGCAGGAATACCTCCAGCACGAGTTGCTCGACGAGCTGCCGCCGCCGCTGGCCGACGCTGCGCGTGCCCTGGCCTGGCTGCCGCAAGTCGGTCCGGAGCTGTTCCGCCGGCTGTTCGAGGAGTTGCCCCACGGGCTGGACGACCTGTTGGCGCGGGGCTTCCCCCTGCTGGCCGATATGAACCAGCGCTACAGCCTGCCGCCGGCGATCCGCGAGGCCTGGCGCGAAGCGCCGCAGCGCCCGCAGCGGGACTTCCACCGGGAAGCCTGCGAATGGTTCGCCGAACACGGCGAGACCCGCGAGGCGGTCGACCAGGCGCTGGCCGCCGACGAACCGGAGACCGCCGCCGGATTGTTGCAGAAGCTCACCGAGGAGCAATTGCTGCACGGCCACAACATCGGCATGGTCCTGGCCCTGCGCGACGAACTGCCGGCGGCGCTGCTGGCCAGCACGCCGCGCCTGGTGATCCTGAATGCCTGGGCGCTGCTCTACGCCGGACGCCTGGCCGAAGCCGAAGACTGCATCGGCCAGTTGGCGCGCTTCCTGCCGATGCCCTCGGCGTCCCGCCAGCGGGTGCTGCTGGCGCAATGGCAGGGCTTGTTCGGGATCCTCCTGCACTGCCGCGGCGAGCGCGGCGCCGCCGACTACCTGCGCGAGGCGCTGGAGCAACTGCCGGAGGACGCCTGGTCGCAGGGACTGATCTGCCGCTCGGCGCTGATGCAACTGGCGATGATCGAGGGGCGGATGGACCAGGCGCGCTTGATCGGCCGCGATGCCTTGCGCCTGGCGCGCGAGCACGACAGCCTGATCTTCGAGGCGCTGATCGAACTGGAGCGGGCGCAGTGGCTGGAGCAGCGCGGCGAACTGCTGCGCGCGGAAGGCGTCCTCGATCGTGCCCAGCGCTACCTGGAGGACCTCGGCCAGCAGGGCAGCCCGATGCTCGGCCGGATCGCCCTGCGCCGCGCGCGCCTGTGCCTGCAGCAGGGCCGCGAGGTCGAGGCCGGGCACTGGTATCGGCTGGGGCTGGAGCAGGCACGGGAGAATCTCGACCCCTGGGCGCTCTACGGCTACCTGGGACTGGCCTTGCTGGAAGCCGGGCAGGGTGACCTGGACGCGGCGTTCAACCGCCTGCTGGAGGTCGAGCGGCTGATGCAGCAGCGCCATGTCCCCGATCCGCTGTATCGCGGCGCGCTACTGCTGGTCAGCTCCGCCCTGACCCTGCAGCAGGGAAGGCCGGCGCAGGCGCGGGAGATCCTGCTGCGGGTCCGCGCCTACTTCCAGCCGGGACGGTCGCGCCTGTCGCCGCCCTCCGAACCGGAGCTGGAAGCGCGGGTAGAGCACCAATTGGCGCTGGCCGAACTCTACAGCGGCGAGGCTGCCGCCGCCGAAGCGCGGCTGCGCGGGCTGCTCGCCATTCTCGAGGCGCAGGGGCGGCAGACGCTGCTTTGCGAGGTGCGCATGGGCATCGCCGAGTGCCAGTTCCTCTGCGGACAGTTGCCCCAGGCCCAGCAAACCCTGCGCAGCGGCCTGGAGCTGGCGGAGCGGCTAGGCCTGCAACTGCCGCAGCGGCGACTGCGGGATCGCCAGCCGCAACTTTTCGCCGCCCTGCCGGGGGAGGAAGAGGAGGGGCTCAGTCCGCTCAGTTGCCGGGAGCTGGCGGTGCTCGGCCTGATCGCCCAGGGCTGTTCCAACCAGGAGATCGGCGAGCAACTGTTCATTTCCCTGCACACGGTGAAGACCCACGCCCGGCGGATCAACGGCAAGCTCGGCGTGGCCCGCCGGACCCAGGCGGTGGCGCGGGCCAAGGCCCTCGGCCTGCTCGCCTGAGCGGCCTCAGTGCAGGGCGCGGCCGGTCGGCGGGGCGAGTTCGCCCAGGCGCTGGCCGAGGCGCAGTTGCTCGGTGGGATCGTCGCTGAGCAAGAGCGCGCGTTCCAGGTCGTAGCGTTCCGCCTGCGGGCAATCCAGTTGCCGATAGAGGCCGGCGCGGGCCTCGTGGTCGGCGGCGCCCACCGGGCCGAGTTCGATCACCCGCTGGGCATCCTTCAGCGCGGCCAGCGGCTCGCCGGCGGCGCTGTGCAGTTGTCGCAGGTTGCGCGACAGACGCTGGAGGATTTCCCCGGGAGAGGCCTGCTTCAGGTAGGCGGCCTGCAGTTCGCTCTTCGGCCCTTGCAGGCGCAGCAGCAGTTCGCGGCAGTCGGGGGTATAGAGGCGCCGCCCGGTAGCCGGGTCGAGCAGATGGTCGGCCTGCGGCACGCGCAGCAGGAAGCGTCCCGGGAAGTTCACTCCGACCAGCGGAATGTCCAGCCGCCGCGCCAGCTCCATGGCCACCAGCGCCAGCGACAACGGCTGCCCCTGGCGCCGCTGCAGCACCAGCGGGAGCAGGGCCGAGCGCGGTTGCAGGGGGAAGTCGTCGTCCTCGCAGAAACCCTGTTCGCTCATTCGCCGCAGCAACCCCTGGGCGCGCTCGCTGGCCGAGGCGCGGTCGTCCAGGCTGGCGCCGATCTGCCGGACGAGTTCGTCGAGCTCGCGCAGGGCGTGGGCGGGCGAATACGCCGGGAGGTGCTCCGCGGCGATCCACAGGGCCGCCTCGAACAGCGCTGGCGGTTCCTGGGCGAGACAATCGAGGCAGGCTTGACGCGGGTCCATGGCTTTCCTCCTGGTGCGCCTGGATCGCTGCGGACGGGCCGTTCGGAGCACGCCGGGGCCGGTTTCGAGCGGGCGGACCCCAAGGTTGTAACCGTCCGCCGAAGCTTCGTCCAGTACCCGGCCCGGCGAGCGCCGCGGCCTGGTCGTCGGCCTTGCGGGCGTTTCGCCGACGCCTGCCTATACTGAAGGTGCCGGGCGGCAACGGCCCGGCCCGGACAACAAGCACCAAGCAGGGGAGCCCCAGCATGTTCGACATGATGGACGCGGCCCGGCTCGAGGGTCTCCACCTCGCCCAAGACCCGGCCACGGGACTCAAGGCCATTATTGCCATCCACAGCACGCGACTCGGCCCGGCTCTGGGTGGTTGTCGCTACCTGCCTTACCCCAACGACGAAGCCGCCATCGGCGACGCCATCCGCCTGGCCCAGGGCATGAGCTACAAGGCGGCCCTGGCCGGGCTGGAGCAGGGCGGCGGCAAGGCGGTGATCATCCGCCCGCCGCACCTGGACAATCGCGGCGCGCTGTTCGAGGCCTTCGGGCGCTTCATCGAAAGCCTCGGCGGACGCTACATCACTGCGGTGGACAGCGGTACCTCCAGCGCCGACATGGACTGCATCGCCCAGCAGACCCGCCACGTCACCAGCACCACCCAGGCCGGCGACCCCTCGCCGCATACCGCCCTCGGCGTGTTCGCCGGGATTCGCGCCAGCGCCCAGGCGCGCCTCGGCAGCGACGACCTGGAAGGCCTGCGGGTCGCGGTGCAGGGGCTCGGCCACGTCGGCTACGCATTGGCCGAGCAACTGGCGGCGGTCGGCGCCGAGTTGCTGGTCTGCGACCTCGATCCCGGCCGGGTGCAACTGGCGGTCGAGCAGCTCGGCGCCCATCCGCTGGCGCCGGAGGCATTGCTTTCCACCCCATGCGACATCCTCGCGCCCTGCGGGCTGGGCGGCGTGCTCACCAGCCAGAGCGTCAGCCAGTTGCGCTGCGCGGCGGTGGCCGGGGCGGCGAACAACCAGTTGGAGCGGCCGGAGGTCGCCGACGAGCTGGAGGCGCGCGGCATCCTCTATGCGCCGGACTACGTGATCAACTCCGGCGGCCTGATCTACGTCGCCCTCAAGCACCGCGGCGCCGACCCGCATAGCATCACCGCGCACCTGGCGCGGATTCCCGCGCGGCTCACCGAGATCTATGCCCATGCCCAGGCCGACCACCAGTCGCCGGCGCGGATCGCCGACCGTCTGGCGGAGCGGATTCTCTACGGCCCGCACTGACGGGCCGGCGTTTCCGGCGAGGCCGCCGACAGGCCTCGCCAGCGGCAGTGCGGGCCACCCCCGCCGCGCCGCGCGTGCACGCCGCCACCCGCGGCGCGACCCTGAGCGGCACGCCTACCCGGCGTGCGGAGGAGGTTTGCGATGGTTCACAACCGGATCGACCCGCCTTTCACCCGCTACCTCGACAGCGACGGTCGGCCCCTCGGCGAGTTGCCCGCCTGGGCCGGCGACAGCGATGCGCTGGTCGGCCTCTACCGGCAGATGCTCCTGACCCGCCTGTTCGACCAGAAGGCGGTGGCCCTCCAGCGTACCGGGCGGATCGGCACCTATGCGCCAACCCTCGGCCAGGAAGCCATCGGCGTGGCCATCGGCAGCCAGATGCGCGCCGAGGACGTGCTGGTGCCCTATTACCGCGATACCGCCGTGCAATTGATGCGCGGCGTGCGCATGGAGGACATCCTCCTCTACTGGGGCGGCGACGAGCGCGGCAGCGATTACGCCGAACCGCTGGCGGCGCAGGACTTTCCCATTTGCGTGCCGATCGCGACCCAGGCCCTGCATGCCTGCGGGGTCGCCTCGGCGTTCCGCATCCGCGGCGAGCACCGGGTGGCGGTGACCACCTGCGGCGACGGCGCCACCAGCAAGGGCGATTTCCTCGAGGCGCTGAACGTGGCGGGCGCCTGGCAGTTGCCGGTGCTCTTCGTGGTCAACAACAACCAGTGGGCGATCTCGGTGCCGCGGCGCATCCAATGCGGCGCGCCGACCCTGGCGGAGAAGGCGGTGGGTGCCGGCTTCCCCGGCGAACAGGTGGACGGCAACGACGTGCTGGCGGTCGCCGAGCGCGTCCGCGCGGCCCTGGAGCGCGCGCGCCAGGGCAAGGGGCCGACACTGCTGGAGTGCATCAGCTATCGCCTGTGCGACCACACCACGGCCGACGACGCCAGCCGCTACCGTTCCGCCGAGGAGGTCAACCAGGCCTGGCGCGAGGAGCCGATCAAGCGCCTGCGCGCCTTCCTCGCCGGCCGCGGCCAGTGGGACGAGGAGCGCGAGCAGGCGCTGGTGGGCGAGTGCCAGGCGCGGGTGCAGGAGGCGGTGGAGCGTTTCGAGACGTTCGCCGCGCAGGCGCCGCAGGCACTGTTCGAGCATGTCTACGCGCGCTGGCCGGCGGTCCTGGAGGAGCAGCGCGAGCAATTGCTGGAGCGCGCCGCGCGGCGGCAGGGAGGGGCCGAACATGAATGAGCGCAACGGCGAAGCGAAACGCCTGGCCCTTCTGGAGGCGGTCAACCTGGCGTTGCACCGGGCCATGGCCGAGGACGAGACGGTGGTGGTGCTGGGCGAAGACGTCGGGGTCAACGGCGGGGTGTTTCGCGCCACCCTCGGCCTGCGCGAGCGCTTCGGCTTCAAGCGGGTGCTGGATACGCCGCTGGCGGAGAACATGATCGCCGGACTGTCCATCGGCATGGCCGCCCAGGGCCTGAAGCCGGTGATGGAGATCCAGTTCATGGGCTTCATCTACGCCGCCATGGAGCAACTGGTGTCCCATGCCAGCCGCCTGCGCAATCGCACCCGCGGCCGCCTGGCCTGCCCGTTGGTGCTGCGCACGCCGATGGGCGCGGGGATCCGCGCGCCGGAGCACCACAGCGAGGCGACCGAGGCGATGTTCGCGCACATCCCCGGCGTCCGCGTGCTGGTGCCGTCGTCGCCGGCGCGGGCCTACGGCCTGCTCCTGGCGGCGATCGACGATCCCGATCCGGTGATCTTCCTCGAGCCGACCCGGCTCTACCGGATGAACCCGCAGCCGCTGGCGGACGACGCCCGGCGCCTGCCGCTGGACAGTTGCTTCACCCTTCGCGAAGGCGGCGACCTGACCCTGGTCAGCTGGGGCGCCAGCGTCCACGAGACCCAGCAGGCCGCCGAGCGCCTGGCGCAGCGCGGCATCGAGGCCGAAGTGATCGACGTCGCCTGCCTCAAGCCGCTCGACCTCGACACCCTGGAAGCCTCGGTGCGCAAGACCGGTCGCTGCGTGATCGTCCATGAGGCGCCGAAGAGTGGCGGCCTCGGCGGGGAAATCGCCGCGAGCCTCTACGAGCGTGTCCTGTTCGACCTGCGGGCGCCGATCCAGCGGGTCGCCGCGGCCGATATCCCGCCGCCGCTGTACCGCCTGGAAGCGCTGTACATGCCCGCCGTGGAGGACATCCTGGCGGCCTGCGACACCGTGCTCGGCTACGCCTGAGCCAAGGGGAGACGACCATGAAGCACTTCAAGCTGCCCGACCTGGGCGAGGGCCTGCAGGAAGCGGAAATCGTCGAATGGCACGTCAAGGCCGGCGACAGCGTGCGCGCCGACCAGCGCCTGGTCTCGGTGGAAACCGCCAAGGCGCTGGTGGACATCCCCGCGCCCTACGATGGGGTGGTGGGCAAGCTGTTCGGCGCCGAGGGCGACATCCTCCACGTCGGCGAACCGCTGGTGGGCTTCGAGGGCGAGGAGGCGGACGCCGGTACCGTGGTGGGGCGCCTGGAGGGCGGCGGTAGCGCCCTGGAGGACCGTTTCTTCATCGGCGCCGCACCGTCCACCCGCGAACACCTGGCACCGCGCGCGACCCCGGCGGTGCGCCAGTTCGCCCGCCAGCAGGGCGTCGAACTGGCTGGCCTGAGCGGCTCCGGCCCGGATGGCCTGATCACCCGCGCCGACGTCGAGGCCGCCGCCCAGGGCGCCCGCGAACGCTTCGGCGGCGAGCGCTTGCGCGGGGTACGGCGGAGCATGGCGCTGAACATGGCGCGCTCGCATGCCGAGGTGGTGCCGGTGACGATCTACGGCGACGCCGACCTGCATCGCTGGAAGACCGCACGCGACCCGTTGATCCGCCTGGCCCAGGCGCTGGCCGAGGCCTGTCGCGCCGAGCCGACCCTCAACGCCTGGTTCGATGGCGCCTCGTTGTCGCTGAAACTGCATGAGCGGCTCGACCTGGGGATCGCCGTGGACACCCCGGACGGCCTGTTCGTGCCGGTGCTGCGCGACGTCGGTACGCGTTCGCCGGAGGACCTGCGCGCCGGTATGCGGCGCCTGCGCGAGGATGTCCAGGCGCGCTCGATCCCGCCGGCGGAAATGCTCGGCGCAACCTTGACCCTATCCAACTTCGGCACCCTGTTCGGCCGCTACGCCAACCCCGTGGTGGTGCCGCCGCAGGTGGCCATCCTCGGTGCCGGTGGCATCCGCGACGAAGTAGTGGCCTGGCGCGGCGAGATGGCGATCCACCCGATCCTGCCGCTCTCGCTGACCTTCGATCACCGCGCGGCTACCGGTGGCGAGGCGGCGCGTTTCCTCAAGGTACTGGTGAATGCCCTGGAGCAGTCCGACGGCTGATCAGCGCCGGCGCTCCAGCCACCACGCCAGCAGCGCGCCGAGGGCGTAGGCGAGCAGGTCGAAGCCGTCGGCGGTGCTACCGAGAACGATGCGCAGCACGGGGCTGGAGAATTGCCAATGCAGTTGCGCCGCCAGGTACTGGCCCAGTTCCAGCAGCGCGCCGACGCCAAAGGCGGCGGATGCCAGCCAGGCGGCCGGCGCCCTGAGCGCGCTGCCCATCAGGTAGTAGAGCCAGACCACCGCCAGCAGGTCGCCGCCGAAGCTGCGTATCCAGCCCCAATGCCGGCCCAGGGTGGCGAGCAGGACCAGCAGGCCGAACAGCAGCAGTGCCAGCAGCAGGCTGCGCCGGTCCAGGCGCCAGCGTCGGGAGCGGACGGGGGAGGCGGGGAGAGCGGGCATGGGACCTTCCTGGTCGATGGGGCTGCCGGGCGTTGTACGGCAAGCGCCGGTTTCCGGCAAGCCGGGCGCGGGTCGGACAAGCGCCGCGCGGACTCAGCGGCGTCGCAGGCTGGCGAGCAGTTGTTCGACGAAGGCGTCGCTGCCGGAGCTGTCGAGGTAGTGCACCTGGGGACCGTCGAGCAGGTAGAGCGCGTGGTAGGGCTTGCCGGCCTGGCTGCCGCGCAGGCGATAGACCTCGGTGCCGGCCACGCGGTAGCGGCTGGCGCTGGCGCGCCGGTCGCACAGGCCGAGGGCCTGGCGCTGCGCCTGGAGACGCTCGCGCTCGGCGTCGGGCAGGCCGTCCAGCGGCAGGGCTCCGAACAGCAGGCGAACCTGTCGCGGGAGGTCGAGCCGTTCGCCCTCGTCCGCGCCCATCTCGTTGCCTTCGAGCAGGCGGTGGGCGAGGTAGTGACCCTCGGCGTAGCGGGCGATCAGCAGGTCGCCGCTGTGCAGCAGGGTGGCGGGGGCCCGTTGCAGGTCGAGTTGCAGCCTGCCGGCGCCGCCCAGGGCCAGGACCTGCGCGGCGCCGGCAGAGGCTGCCGGTGTCTCGGCGTCCGTGGCCCGGAACGGGCAGGCGAGGGCAGGGGCACCGGCGAGGCCGAGGAGGACGCACAGCAGGCCGGCAAGTTGTCGCGGCATGTTTCGGCTCCTTGCGCTTTGCTTGCAGCGGCGGCTCATTCGTCCGCGGCGTTTTCCTCGAACAGTTCGTTGAGGGCGTCCGGCTGGTTCTTGAAGGCGCGGGCGAAGGCGTCGCGGTTCTTCGCCATGAAGATGCCGAGTTCTTCCACCTGTTCCTCCTTCAGCGACGGCACCGCCTTCTGCAGCACCTCGGCCAGCGTTTCCGCCAGCTCCAGCATCTTGTCGTAACGATCGGCTTCAGCCTTGTCCATGAACAAACGCTCCTGATCCCGGCTGCTGCGGTACACCACTTCGACGGCCATTCATCACCTCTGTGCCTTCTGAGTCGCAAGGTTGCTTTGACTGGTTATCCATCCAGTATATGGCGTCTTGCCGTCCGTGGATAGCGCCAGGATTGCCGGCGCATTGCCGGGGCGGTCGTCGTCTGACAGAAATGTCACGCCGGGCTCATGAGCCTGACAGTCTCCGCAGCGTAGTTTCAGGCTGAACGTTCTACCAAGGAGACATCCTCATGAGAGTGATCCCGTTGGCACTTGTCGCGCTGCTCGGCCTGGCGCCGCTGGCCCAGGCGCAGCAGCAGCCCTACGGACCCAACCCGGACTCGAAATCGCTCCGCCAGCACTACGTGGAAGGGCGCCTGGACATCGCCCGGGTGATCTACAAGACCGACCTGTGGAGCGCCTGTGGGATCGTCCCGGCGCGCCTGGTCTACGAGGACTCGCAGGGCGAGCGGCATACCGTCGAGTACAAGGCCTGGGGCAGCGGTTGCAGCGGCAATTGAGTGAACCCGGCGCGGCACGGGCCGCGCCGGGTTTTCCTCGGCTCCCGCGCTTCTGCTAAGGTTGCGCGCCTGCCGCCCGTTGCGCGGCGCATACCTTCCGCCCCGCAAGGATGCCCGGCATGCACGACCTTGGTTTCGCCCTCCTGCTCATCGGCTACGTCTGGTCCGTGGCCAGCGGCGGCCGCCGTTCGATTCCCTGCGCCTTGCTCTGCCTGTTGCTGTTTCCGCTGGCGCAACTGGCCTTCGCCATCAACGACGCGCCGATGCGCCCGCCGCTGGCGCTGGCGGCCCTTGGCGCGGGCCTGGCCTACCTCGGCGGCGGCTCGGTGTTCGGCTGAGCCCGGCATCTCACAAGAATACGATTGAAAATCATTATCATAAAAAATATGCTGCTGCCCTTCTGAAAGGACGTGGGTGGATGCGCCGTTGGCGGAGCAGGATCTCAAGGCACTGTTTCTCAGGCATGCCCGGCAGTTGCAGTCGTATCTGTTGCGCAAGACCCGTGATCGACACCTGGCGGCGGACCTGGCGCAGGAAAGCTTCCTGCGCCTGGCCGAGCAGCGGCACAAGGAGCCGATCGAGCATGTCGACGCCTATCTCTACCGCACCGCGCACAACCTCACCATCGACCATTACCGGCAGGAACGGCGGCGCCGCACCGAGACCCGGCCCAACGACGACCTCGCCGGGTTCGTCGCCGACCAGCCCGGCCCCGAGGAGTCCGCGGTGGATGCCGATGCGCTTGCCCGCCTGCGCGAGATAGTCGCCGAACTGCCGCCGCGCACCCGTGAGATCTTCCGTCTCAACCGTCTGGAAGGGCTGACCCATGCCGAGGTGGCGAGACGCCTGGAAATCTCCGATAGCTCGGTGCAGAAGCACCTGGCCCGCGCCCTGGCCCATGTGATGCAGGCACTCGAGGATTCCCGCTGAATGGATTACCGAGTCTTGCCGGTTCGCGCGTCTGAACCTCTATAACGACCAACGAGAGCCGCACGTGAACAGCCTCCAGGAACAACAGCAGATCCGCCAGCAGGCCGCCGAATGGGCGATCCGCCTGGACGGCGGCGACCTCGACCGGTCCCGGCGCGAAGCGCTGGACGGCTGGCTGGCGGCTGACCCCCGGCACCCGGCCGCGCTGGCGCTGGCGCAACGGACCTGGAAACAGCTGGGATCGCTGGCCGAACCGCGGACGATGGTTCAGACGCCGGTTGCCAGCGCGCCGCGCCGCGCCGGGGGGCGGCGCAAGGGGTGGCGCGGCTGGGCCGCGGCGGCGGCGGTGCTGCTGGCCCTGGGCAGCGCCTGGAGCGAACGCGACGCCGGCGTGAGCTGGCTGGCCGACCACGCCACCGGCAAGGGCGAGGTACGCATCCTGCGGCTGGTGGATGGCAGCGAGGTCGAGCTGGACGCACAGAGTGCCATCGATGTCGCCTACGACAGCCGCGAGCGACGGGTGCGCCTGCTCGAAGGCAGCGCGATCTTCCGCGCCGCCCCGCGTGCGGGGCGGGAGACCCGGCCCTTCGTGGTGGAAAGCGCCGGCGGCAGCACTCGCGCGCTGGGTACTCGGTTCCTGGTCAGCCGCAACGAGGACGGCAGCGTCCAGGTCGGGGTGCTCGAACACCGCGTCGCGGTGGCCCTGGCGCATCCGCGCACGGGGACCGTCGGGCGCCGCGAGCTGGGCGAGGGCGAGAGCCTGCGCTACAGCGCGGAGGGCGGCGTCGAGGCGCCGCTGGGCGGTCGCCTCGACGACCTGACCAGTTGGCGGCGCGGCCTGCTGGTCTTCGACGAGCAGCCGCTGGGCGAGGTGGTGGCGCGCCTCAATCGCTACCGGCCGGGGCATTTGCTGGTGGCTCCCGGTGCGTTGGCGCAGCGGCGGGTCAGCGGGGTATTCCGGGTCGCCGACCTGGAGGCCTCGTTGCAGTCGATCAGCGATGAGCTGGGAGTGCGCAGCCTGAGCCTGGCGGGAGTGACGCTGCTGTACTGAGCGGCGCGATCGCTTCCGAGAGCCTCGACCACGGTCCGGGCAGTCGTCCCGTGCGCTTGTTCCGGCAGGGGCCGGGAAGCGCATTCTCGAGCCGCCGTTCCCGCCGGAGAAAAAATTTCTCGATTTCCGTTACTGACTTTCCCTGCCTCCATCGTTCTCTTAACGAGACTGATTCTTATTACACAAAACGATGGAGTGTAGGCGCTGTCATGAAACATCGTGGATGGAGTGCCGTGCGAGGCGGTCGCAAGGGGGCGCAACTGGCCCTGGGGCTGGGCCTGGTCCTGCTGGGAACGGCCGCGCTACCGCTGCATGCGCAAGACGGGGCGGACTCGGCGAGCCAGCAGCAGACCGCGCTGCGCCGGGTCCGGCTGGACATCCCGGCACAACCGCTGAACCGCGCCCTGCTGCGATTCGCCGAGCAGGCCGGGGTCCAGGTGTTCTTCGACAGCCAGCGTTTCGCCGGTCTCGGCAGCGCGGCGGTGCACGGCGAATACGTGCTGGCCGACGGCCTGAGCCAGATGCTCCAGGGCAGCCCGGTGGAATACCGCTTCTCCGGCAAGGACCAATTGAGCCTGATCCGCGTCAGCCAGGACGACCTGGTGCAGATGTCGCCCTCGGTGATCTCCGCCGCGCGTCCGGACGACTGGGTCTACCAGACGCCGCATTCGGTCAGCGTGATCGGCCGCGAGCAGATCGAGCGCAACCCGCCGCGGCATGCCGCCGACATGCTCGAGGAAACCCCCGGGGTGTACTCCTCGGTGAGCCAGCAGGACCCCGGCCTGTCGGTGAACATCCGTGGCATCCAGGACTACGGGCGGGTCAACATGTCGGTCGACGGCATGCGCCAGAACTACCAGCAGAGCGGCCACCAGCAGCGCAACGGGACGCTCTACGTCGATCCCGAGCTGCTCAGCGAGGTGGTCATCGACAAGGGCGCCAGCTCGGCCATGGGCGGCGCCGGGGTGATCGGCGGGATCGCCAACTTCCGCACCCTGGAGGCCCGCGACCTGGTCAGGCCGGGCAAGCAGGTCGGTGGCCGGGTACGCCTCACCAGTGGCCTGGGCGGCGACGCCAATGGCACCCACTTCATCGGCAGCGCGGCCTTCGCCATCGGCACCGAGGTCTGGGACATGCTGGTCGCCGCCAGCGAGCGCCACCTGGGCGACTACGACCCGGGGACCAAGGGCAGCATTGGCGAGCTGCGCACCGGCGCCTGGTTCAATCCCGAGGCCGGGCAGCGGGTCAAGCATTCGCCGGTGGCCTACTCCGGCTATGTGATGCGCTCGCGACTGGCCAAGCTTGGCGTCGCCCTGCCGCAGGACCAGCGCCTGCAGTTCAGCTACCTGACCACCCAGGTGTCCTACGACGACGCCAACATGCTCAACACCGAGAACCAGGCGCTCTGGGAAAAGCTCGGCAGCAGCGACGTGCGTGCGCAGAACTTCGCCATCGACTACGGCTACGCGCCGGACAACCCGTTGGTGGACTTCAAGGCCAAGCTCTACTACGTCGACAACCGCAACCGCCAGCAGACCCTGCAACGCGGTATCACCCCCGGCTACTCGATCACCTACCAGACCGACACCTACGGCGCGCAGGCGCAGAACACCTCGACCTTCGCTCTCGACGATCTCTCCACGCTGCGCGCCAACTATGGCCTGGAGTTCTTCTACGACAAGGTGCGGCCGGACTCCAGCCAGCCGCGGGCGAGCACCTCGGCGGTCGGCTTCCCTGCGGCCGAAGGCATGACCCCCAAGGGCGACCGCGCCCTCGGTAGCCTGTTCGCCCGTCTCGACTACGACTACGACGACTGGCTCAACCTCAACGCCGGGCTGCGTTACGACCGCTACCGCCTGCGCGGCGACACCGGCTTCAACGCGCGCACCTTCATCCTTGGCACCACCCGGCAGACCGACATGCCGCTGCAATACGCCGTCGGCCGCGAGGAGGGGCGCTTCTCGCCGACCTTCGGCCTGTCGGTCAAGCCCGGCGTCGACTGGTTGCAGTTGTTCGCCACCTACGGCAAGGGCTGGCGCCCGCCGGCGGTGACCGAGAGCCTGATCACCGGCCGCCCCCACGGCGGCGGCGCGGAAAACATGTACCCCAACCCGTTCCTCAGTCCGGAGCGCTCGAAGGCCTGGGAAGTCGGTTTCAACGTGCTGAAGGAGAACCTCTGGTTCAGCGACGACCGCCTGGGCCTGAAGGTCGCCTACTTCGACACCCGGGTCGACGACTTCATCTTCATGGGCATGGGCATGCAGCCGCCGGGCTACGGCATGGCCGGGATCGGCAACAGCGCCTACGTCAACAACCTCGACAGCACGCGCTTCCGTGGCGTCGAGTACCAGCTCGACTACGATGCCGGGCTGGCCTACGGGCAGCTCTCCTACACGCACATGATCGGCAGCAACGACTTCTGTTCGAAGACCGCCTGGCTCGGTGGCGTCACCCAGACGGTGAAGGGCAGCGGTCGCCGCCCGCCGGTGATCGACATGCGGCCGGACGAGCAGGCCAACGCCGCCACCCATTGCAGCGCGGTGCTCGGCTCCGCCGAACACATGCCGATGGATCGCGGCTCGCTGACCCTGGGCATGCGCTTCTTCGACCGCAGGCTGGACGTCGGCGCCCGTGCCCGCTACAGCGAAGGCTACTCGGTGGCTGGCGGCGCCACGGTGTCGCAGGCCGGCGTGTACCCGGCGGACTGGAAGGAATACACCGTCTACGACCTGTACGGCAGCTACCGGGTGAGCGATGAACTGACCCTGCGCCTGGCCATGGAGAACGTCACCGACCGCGCCTACCTGGTGCCGCTGGGCGACGTGCTGGCCTTCACCCTCGGTCGCGGGCGGACCCTGCAAGGCACCCTCGAATACCAGTTCTGACCCCCGTTTTGCCCAGTGAAGGGCAAAACCGGAGCGGGCATCCGTGCGCTCCGGCATTCACCACTCGTTGAATTGGAGTTTTGGCATGAGCATTTCGATTTCCTACAGCACCACCTACAGCGGCTGGACCGTAGCGGATTACCTGGCGGACTGGTCGGCCTACTTCGGCGACGTCAACCATCGTCCGGGCCAGGTGGTGGACGGCAGCAATACCGGCGGCTTCAACCCCGGTCCGTTCGACGGCAGCCAGTACGCGCTGAAGAGCACCGCCAGCGACGCGGCCTTCATCGCCGGCGGCGACCTCCACTACACCCTGTTCAGCAACCCCAGCCACACCCTGTGGGGCAAGCTGGACAGCATCGCCCTCGGCGACACCCTGACCGGCGGCGCCTCCAGCGGTGGCTACGCCCTGGACAGCCAGGAGGTGAGCTTCAGCAACCTGGGCCTGGATTCGCCGATCGCCCAGGGCCGCGACGGCACCGTGCACAAGGTGGTCTACGGCCTGATGAGCGGTGACAGCAGCGCCCTGCAGGGGCAGATCGACGCGCTGCTGAAAGCGGTCGACCCGAGCCTGTCGATCAACTCCACCTTCGACCAGTTGGCCGCGGCCGGCGTCGCCCATGCCACCCCGGCTGCGGCAGCGGCGGAAATCGGCGTGGTCGGCGTGCAGGAACTGCCGCACGACCTGGCCCTGGCGGCCTGAGCAACTGTCCACGATAGCGTTCGTGGACTGCTTGCGCTAAAGGCCGGAGAGGAGTTGGCGCTCCTCTCCGGCGCGCGAACCGCCGTCGCTGCGCCTCGCACCCGTGGCGACGGCGGCCCCCGGATTGTTCCTCCGCCGGCCGTGCCCGGCAAGCGGAGACTGCCGCAATGTCCTCCGGGCCCGCTCGCGGCCCGGACACCCACAGGACCCGACTCCGATGAAGCTCCGGCCGGCCTCGCCGCGCAATGAAATCCTCGCCACCCTCGGCCGCTTCCGCCCGGCGCTGCGCAGCGTCGCGCTGTTCACCGCGGTGATCAACCTGCTGATGCTGGCGCCGTCGCTGTACATGCTGCAGGTCTACGACCGGGTACTCGGCTCCGGCAACCACATGACCCTGCTGATGCTGACCCTCATGGTGCTCGGCCTCTACCTGCTGCTCGGCGCCCTGGAGTGGGTGCGCAGCCTGGTGGTGATCCGCCTCGGCGGCCAGCTCGACATGCAACTCAACCAGCGCATCTACGACGCCTCGTTCCGCGCCAGCCTGGAGCGCGGCGAGCAGGCCGTCGGGCAGGCGCTGAACGACCTGACCAGCCTGCGCCAGTTCCTCACCGGCAACGCCCTGTTCGCCTTCTTCGACGCGCCCTGGTTCCCGCTCTACCTGCTGGTGATCTTCCTCTTCAGTCCCTGGCTCGGCCTGCTTGCCCTGGTTGGGGCGCTGCTGCTGGTGCTGCTTGCCTGGGTCAACGAAAGCCGCTCGCGCGAACCGCTGGCCGAGGCCGGGCAACTGTCGATCCTCGCCACCCAGCAGGCCTCGGCCAACCTGCGCCAGGCGGAAACCCTGGCGGCAATGGGCATGTTGCCGGCCATGCGCGCGCGCTGGTTCGCCCAGCACCAGGCCTTCCTTGCCCGGCAGAACCTCGGCAGCGAGCGCAGCGCGGCGATCGGCGCGACCTCCAAGGGCGTGCGCCTGGCCCTGCAGTCGCTGGTGCTCGGCCTCGGCGCCTGGCTGGCGGTGGAAGGCCTGATCACCCCGGGGATGATGATCGCCGGCTCGATCCTGATGGGCCGCGTGCTCAGCCCCATCGACCAGTTGATCGCGGTCTGGCGCCAGTGGAGCGGCGCGCGGCAGGCCTACCAGCGACTGGCGCGGCTGCTCGAGGAGAATCCGCCGGCCGCCCTGGGCATGCCGCTACCGGCGCCGCGCGGCGCGTTGCGCGTCGAGCGGCTCTGCGCGGCCGCGCCGGGACGCGAGCAGGCATTGTTGCAGGACCTCGGTTTCGCCCTGGAGCCTGGCGAAGCGCTCGGCGTGATCGGGCCGTCCGGTTCCGGCAAGTCGACCCTGGCGCGCTTGCTGGTGGGCGCCTGGCAGCCGCTGTCCGGCGCGGTGCGCCTGGACGGCGCCGACCTGCGGCAGTGGAGTGCGGCGGCACTGGGGCCGCACATCGGCTACCTGGCCCAGGACGTGCAACTGTTCGCCGGCAGCATCGCCGAGAACATCGCGCGCTTCGCCGAGGTGGATGCCGAGAAGGTGGTGGCGGCGGCGCGCCTGGCCGGCGTGCACGACCTGGTGCTGCGCCTGCCGCAGGGCTACGACACGCGCCTTGGCGACGGCGGCGCCGGACTCTCCGGCGGCCAGCGCCAGCGCATCGGCCTGGCCCGCGCGCTGTACGGGCGACCGGCGCTGATCGTGCTCGACGAACCCAATGCCAGCCTCGACGAGGCGGGTGAGGCGGCCCTGGCCGAGGCCATCGCGGCGATGCGCCGGCACGGCAGCAGCCTGGTGCTGGTCACCCACAAGCCGGCGGTGCTGGCGCTGACCGACAAGCTGTTGTTGCTGCATGGCGGGCGCCTGCAGCGTTTCGGCGCGACCGCCGAGGTGCTTGCCAGCGCCTCGCCGCCGGCCGCTGCGGCCCCGGCGCCGACACGGCCGACGCCGGCGTTCGGTTTCGGCTACCGGCCGGGACCGGGGATGCCGGTCGGCGGTGTGCCGGGAGGAGCGGCGCGATGAGCGGGCAGGCGCGGTTGCGCGAAGTCGGCGCCGGCGGCGCGGCGCTGGAACTGGACGAGAAGCGTTTTTCCCGGCTCGGCTGGGGGCTGGTGCTGCTCGGCTTCGTCGGCTTTCTCCTGTGGGCCGGGTTGGCCCCGCTGGACAAGGGTGTCGGGGTCTCCGGCACGGTGATGGTGGCCGGTAGCCGCAAGGCCGTGCAGCACCCTACCGGTGGCCTGGTCAGGCACATCCGCGTGCACGAAGGCGAGCGGGTGGAGGCAGGACAGGTGCTGCTGGAGATGGACGCTACCCAGGCCCGGGCCCAGGCCGATGGCCTGTTCGCCCAGTACCTGGCGGCGCTGGCGAGTCTGGCGCGGCTGAGCGCCGAGCGCGATGAAAAGGCGCGGATCGAGTTTCCCGCCGAGCTGCTGGCGCTGGACGACCCGCGCCTGCCGACCCTGCTGGAACAGCAGCGGCAGTTGCACGACAGCCGTCGGCGGGCGCTGCGCCTGGAACTCGATGGTCTCGCCGAGACGGTCGCCGGCAGCCAGGCGCAACTGGACGGCCTGCAAGCCGCGCTGCGCAGCAAGGAGCAGCAGCGCGCCGCCCTCGAGGAACAGTTGCGCGGCCTGCGCCAACTGGCCAGCGAGGGCTACGTGCCGCGCAACCGCCTGCTCGACAGCGAGCGCCTGCTGGCCCAGGTCAACGGCGAGATCGCCGGCGACCTCGGCAGCCTCGGCAGTACCCGCCGGCAGATCCTCGAACTGCGCCTGCGCATGGCCCAGCGGCGGGAGAAGTTCCAGGAAGAGGTGCGCGCCAGCCTGGCCGACGCCCAGGTGCGCGCCGAGGAGTTGCGCAATCGCCTGGCCAGCGCGCGCTTCGACCTGGCCAACAGCGAGGTACGGGCGCCGGTCGCCGGCCTGGTGGTCGGCCAGGAAGTGTTCACCGAGGGCGGCGTGATCGCGCCCGGCCAGCAACTGATGGAAATCCTCCCGGAGCGCCAGCCGCTGCTGGTGGACGCTCGGCTGCCGGTGGAGATGGTCGACAAGGTCCGCGTCGGCCTGCCGGTGGAGCTGATGTTCAGCGCCTTCAACCAGAGCACTACGCCGCGGGTGGAGGGCGAAGTGACCCTGGTCTCGGCCGACCGCCTGCTGGACGAGCGCAGCGAGGCGCCGTACTACCGGGTGCGCATCCGCGTAGGCGAGGAGGGCGTACGTCGCCTGGCCGGCCTGGAGGTCCGCCCGGGGATGCCGGTGGAGGCCTTCGTTCGCAGCGGCGAGCGCTCGCTGTTGAACTACCTGTTCAAGCCACTGGCCGACCGTACCCACCTGGCGCTGGAGGAAGAATGAATCGCCTGCGAGCCTGCCTGCTGTCCTCCGCGCTGCTTTCGGCCTCTTCGGCCCAGGCGCTGGGCCTGCTGGACGCCTACCAACTGGCGGTGCGCCACGACCCGACCTTCCAGGCGGCGCTCCACGAGCGCCGCGCCGGCAGCGAAAACCGCGCCATCGGCCGTGCCGGCCTGCTGCCGAGCCTGCGCTACGACTACAACAAGGCGCGCAACGACTCCACCGTCAGCCAGGGCGACGCCCGCGTCGAGCGCGACTATCGCAGCTACGCCTCGACCCTCAGCCTGGAGCAGCCGCTGTTCGACTACGAGGCCTACGCGCGCTACCGCCAGGGCGAGGCCCAGGCGCTGTTCGCCGACGAACAGTTCCGCGGGCGCAGCCAGGAACTGGCGGTGCGCCTGTTCGCCGCCTACAGCGAAACCCTGTTCGCCCGCGAGCAGGTGGTCCTGGCCGAAGCCCAGCGGCGTGCCCTGGAAACCCAGCTGGCGTTCAACCAGCGTGCCTTCGAGGAAGGCGAGGGCACCCGCACCGACCTGCTGGAGACCCGCGCCCGGCTGAGCCTGACCCGCGCCGAGGAGATCGCCGCCAGCGATCGCGCGGCGGCGGCGCGGCGTACGCTGGAGGCGATGCTCGGGCAGGCACTGGAGGATCGCGAACTGGCCGCGCCCATCGAGCGCTTCCCGGCGCTGCGCCTGCAACCGGCGACCTTCGAAGGCTGGCGCCAGGTGGCCCTGCAACGCAGCGCCGAGCTGGGCGCCCAGCGCCATGCGCTGGAGGCGGCAGCCTACGAGGTGGAGCGCAATCGTGCCGGCCACTTGCCCAGGCTCAGCCTCTACGCCAGCAGCAGCAAGACGCACTCGGCTTCGGAAAGCACCTACGAGCAGAAATACGACACCGACAGTGTCGGCCTGCGTCTCAGCCTGCCGCTGTTCGAGGGCGGGCGGGTGTCGGCAGCGACCCGCCAGGCCGGCGACAAGTACGCCCAGGCCCAGGCCGAGCTGGATGCCCAGGTGGCCAGTGTGATCAATGACCTGCACAGCCAGTTCGACCTGACCGCCAGCAGCCTGGCCAAGGTGCGTGCCTACGAGATGGCGGTGGCCGCGGCGCGCGAACAGGTGACAGCGACGCGGCGCAGCGTCGCCGGCGGGGAGCGGGTCAATCGCGACGTGCTGGACGCCGAACAGCAGTTCTACGGCGCCCGCCGCGACCTGGCGGAAGCGCGCTACGCCTACCTCAACGCCTGGCTGCGCCTGCGCCAGCTGGCGGGGGTGCTGGAAGACCGCGACCTGGCGGTGCTGGCTGCCTATTTCGGCGCCGGCGAAGGACGCGCGCAGGTCACCGCTGCCATCAGATAGCTATCGGCCAGCGTGCCTTGCCTTGGGTCATCGCCTGCAACAGTTGCGGCGCGCTGGTGCCGTTTTCGATGGCGATGCCGAAGCGGATGCTCTCGATCATCCGCTGCAACTGCTCCAGGTCATGCAGTTGCGCCGGTCGGATCAGGCGCTTGGCGGCGACCCCGCGTTCGTTGGAAAGGGTGAGGACGATGCTGCCGTCCGGCCGCTCCAGGCTGAGGTTGACCCGGTACTCGGCCTGGAAGGCCTCGGTGAGGAGCTGGAAAGGGCTGCTGTCGGTCATGGCGGACCACCTGAATGCTGTCGTGCTGGTTGGGACTGGGTGCCGCCCGGAAAGTTCTTTGTCACCGCCGGGCTGTACCCTGCGCCGACGTGCGGACGTCTATCTGCGCACGTGCCTTGGCCTGGGCCTTGCACGCTTCGGGCCAGGTGGCCGTCGTCTTTGTCGGGAGAAGCTATGAAACAGAATTGGGCCGAGCGCCTGCGCGCAAGCATGCACCACCAGGCGGAGAGCCTCGGCAACCTGCTGGTGGAGGCCTTCCACTACCTGGCCCTGTTCGCCATCGGCGCCACGGTGTTCTGGGCGGCGGGCGCGGCTTTCCTGGGGATGGTGAACAAGGGGCATGCGTCGATCGACGACATCCTCCTGCTGTTCATCTACCTCGAGTTGGGCGCGATGGTCGGTATCTACTTCAAGACCAACCACATGCCGGTACGCTTCCTGATCTACGTGGCGATGACCGCGCTGACCCGCCTGATGATCGCCGACATCCAGCACAACCATACGCCGGACGATGGCATCATCCTGGTCTCGGTGGCGTTGCTCCTGCTGGCGCTGGCGATCCTGGTGGTGCGCTTCGCCTCGGCGCGCTTCCCTTCGGCGAAGTCCGACGGGGCCGCCGCGCGGCGGGTGGCGAGCGAGGACGCCGAAGGGGAAGCCTGATTCGTCGCCGCGCCGGAGCCGGACTCCGGCGCGCTTCCGCTCGGCGCGCCGGCCAGCGCAACGGCCTGGCAATGTACTACCATCGCCCGGTCGTGTTCAGGAAGCCTGCCCCATGAAGGGATGGAAACTCTTTACCCCGCTGCTGATCCTCGCGATCGTCGCCATCACCCTCTACCTGCGCCTGCACAATCCGCCCCTGCTGTTGCAGGGCGAGGCGGACGCCACCAACGTCATCGTTTCCTCCAAGGCCAAGGGCCGGGTCCAGGTGCTGCACGTGCGGCGCGGCGACGAAGTGAAGCAGGGCGACCTGCTGATCAGCCTCGACAGCCCCGAGCTGGAAGCCCAGCTCGATGCCCTGCACGCGGCGCGCAACCAGGCCCAGGCGCAGCTCGACGAGTCGCTCCACGGTACCCGCGAGGAGAGCATCCGCGCGCTCAAGGCCAGCCTGGCACAGGCCGAGGCCGAGTTGCGCAACGCCGAGTCGGATTTCCAGCGCAACCAGCAGATGGTCGAGCGCGGCTTCCTCTCGCGGACCCAGTTCGACCTCTCGCGGCGTGAGCGCGATGTCGCCCGCGACCGCGTCGCCGAGGCGCGCGCCAATCTCGACGAAGGCCTCAAGGGCGACCGCGAGGAGCGTCGCCAGGCGTTGCAGGCCGCGGTGCGCCGGGCCGACGCGCAGATCGCCGAGCTACAGGCGCAGATCGACGACCTGCAGGTGCGCGCGCCGGTCAACGGCGAGGTCGGGCCGATCCCCGCCGAACAGGGCGAACTGATCAACGCCTACAGTCCGCTGCTGACGCTGGTACGGCTGGACGACAGCTACTTCGTCTTCAACCTGCGCGAGGACATCCTGGCCAAGGTGCGCAAGGGCGACCGCATCGTCATGCAGGTGCCCGGCCTGGGCGGCGCCGAGGTCGAGACCGAGCTGCGCTACATCGCCCCGCTGGGCGATTTCTCGACCAGGCGCGCGACCCGCGCCACCGGCGATTTCGACCTGAAGACCTTCGAGACCCGCTTCTACCCGTTGCAGCCGACACCCGGCCTGCGCCCGGGCATGAGCGCGCTGTGGCGCTGGACGAACTGAGCGATGGCGTGGGCCGCGCTGAAGCGCAACGCCAGCCGTTTCGTCCAGGCGTTCAATACCGAGACGCGGATCGCCTGCCGCAGCTGGACCATCCACTGGCTCGGCTGGTGCTGGCCGCTGCTGCTGTTCGGCGTGATCAGCGGCGTCTACCAGGCCGGTACCCTGCTGGACATGCCGCTGGCGGTGATCGACAAGGACCATAGCCAGCTGTCGCGCAAGCTGATCCGCGACCTCGACGCGACCTCTCACGCCCAGGTGATCACCGTACCCGCCGGCGTCCAGGAGGGGCTCGACGCGATCCGTCGGGCCGACGCCTACGCCTTGCTCTACATCCCGCCGGACTTCGAGGCCGACGTGCTCGGCGGACGCGCGCCGAAGGCCGAGCTGTACTACAACGCGCTGCTGTATTCGGCCGGCTACGCCGCCACCCAGGACTTCTCGGCGCTGGTCGCCAGCCTCAACGGCGAATTGCGTCCGCGCCTGGCCGCCGGGATGCCGGCGGCGCTGCCGCACCTGGCGAGCATCAGCGTGTCCTACGACAGCCTGTTCAATGCCAGCGGCAACTACATCTATTACCAGCAGTTCGCCGCCATCGTGCACCTGCTGCAGCTGTTCGTGATCGTCACCATGGTCCATGTGCTGGCCCGCGAGGCGCCGGAACTGCGCGCCTCCTCGCCGCACATCCTGCGGGCCAAGGCCCTCGGCGTACGCCTGGTGGGCAAGCTGGCGCCCTACACGCTGCTGTTCACCGCGCTGCTGATGCTGGAAATCTTCCTGCTGGTGGCGTTCTCCGGCGCGCGCATCAACGGCAGCCCGCTGGCGATGCTGATGATCACGCTGTTCTACGTGATCGCCGCGCAGAGCGTCGGGCTGATGCTGTTCGTCTTCACCGCCAACCGCTTCACCGCCTATTCGCTGGTGGGCATGCTGATCGGCGTCGCCCAGACCTACTCGGGAGTGCTGATCCCGGAACTGGCGATGCCGACCCTGGCGCGGGTGATCGCCGAGGCCGAGCCGCTGACCCATACCCTGCACGGCCTGTTCGACCAGTTCCTGCGCCAGGCGCCGCCCAGTTCGGCGCTCTACACCTGCGCCAAGCTGGCGCTGTACCCGCTGATCGCCTACATGATCGCCAAGATGCGCCTGCGCAGCCGCCTGGACCTGAGCCCGATATGAAGAACTACCTGCAGATCCTCCGGGAAACCCTGAAGGCCATGCTGTCCAAGCCGATGTGGCTGATGGTCGTGGCCTCGGTGTGCATCACCTCGCTGCCGTACATGAACCACACCGCCCTCGACCTGCCGGTGGCGGTGGTCGACGAGGACCACAGCGACGTGTCGCGCGAGCTGGTCCGGCTGCTCGATTCGGCGCCGAAGGTCGCCGTGGTCGGCTACGACAGCCTGCCGCAGGCCAAGCGCGACCTGGCCTGGCGCGAGCTGTACGCGATCATCGTGATCCCGCTGAACTTCGAGAAGCGCCTGCTGCGCGGCGAGGCGCTGGTGATCCCGTACTTCGGCGATGCCACCAACCGCATGGCCAACGGCCAGATCCAGCAGGACATCTCGGCGGTCTACAGCGCGCTGACCAACCGCTACAACGCTGCCCTGCTGGAACGCGAAGGCTTCACCGCGACCCAGGCGCAGGTGGTGCTGAGCCCGCTGGTAGGGCAATTGACCGACCTGTTCAACCCCGGCATCAGCTTCGCCGCCATCGTCCTTCCGGGGTTGCTGTCGCTGATCCTGCAACACAGCCTGCTGCTCGGCTGCACCCGCGGCAACATCATGCTGCGCGGCGGCACCCCGCGCTACATGCGCCAACCGCTGTCGACCCGCTTCGGCCGCTACAGCGCGCAACTGCTGATCTGGACCGTGCTGGCGATGCTCTTCTACGTGATCTGGCCGCACCTGCTGGGCTATCGCCAGTCGGCCTCGTTCTTCATGCTGCTGGGGATCGTCCTGCCGTTCCTGATCGCGGTGATCGCCCTCAGCGAGTTCATCGCCGAGCTGCTGCCCACCGAGGAGTCGGTGTACCTGACCATGACCTTCATCACCCTGCCGCTGTTCTACATGGCCGGCTACAGCTGGCCGGAACAGGCCATGCCGGACTGGGTACGCTGGCTGGCCGACGCGATCCCCTCGACCTGGGCGATCCGCGCCATCGCCGAGATGAACCAGATGGACCTGCCGCTGCGCGAAGTCAGCGACCATGCCCTGGTGCTGCTGGGCATGGCCGCCACCTACGCATTGCTGGGTACGCTGCTGTACCAGTACCGCAACTGGCGCTGGGACAACGTCAAGGGTTGGTGAAGTGGCGCAAGGCCGGCCATGCTCGGCTGGCGTTCGCACAGGGAGATGAAGGAATGTTTCGTTCGGGGCTTTCTTTGCTGGTGCTTCTGGGGCTCGCCACGCTCGCTGGGTGCGGTTCCGTCAACACGCTGGTACGCGACGACGCCAGCGCCGCCCACGACCTGCGCCTGAAGGCGACCGCCTGCACCAGCCTGCCGCGGGTGTACAGCGGGGTCAGCTACACCTTCTGCCGGCTCAACGTGAAGACCGGGTCGCCGGTGGCGCCGGCGCAAGCCGACGGCATCCTCGAGGTGCTGGCCCTCGACTTCGCGCTGTCCGGGGTGATCGACACCCTCGCGCTGCCCTATACCTCGTACCGCCAGTACCGCGACGGCAACCTGTCCCTGGCCAACTGAGTCAGGGAATCAGCGGCAGCACGATCTCGTCGCTGCGGCTGATCCCGGCGGTCTCGCTGCGGCACAGGTCGAGGAACTCGCGCATGGTCGCGGTCTGGTACTTCTGCTTGTGCCAGATGAAGTAGAACTGCCGGCGCAGGTCCAGGCCGGGCGTCTCCACCGGTACCAGGCTGCCGCGGCGGAATGCGTCGCGCAGGGCCAGGCGGGAAATGCAGCCGATGCCCAGGCCGGACTCCACGGCACGCTTGATCGCCTCGGTGTGCTCCAGCTCCAGGCGGATGTTCAGCGGCCGCGGGTGATGGCGCATGGCCTGGTCGAAGGTCAGGCGGGTGCCGGAACCCTGCTCGCGGAGGATCCAGGCCTCCCGCGTCAGCCGTTCCAGGTCGGCGCCGCCCCGCCGCGCCAGGGGATGCTGCGGGGCGCAGAACACCACCAGTTCGTCCTCCATCCAGGGTTGTACCTCGATGTCCGGATGCCGGCAGTCGCCCTCGATCAGGCCCAGGTCCAGCTCGTAGTGGGCGACCTGCTGCACCACCTGGGCGGTGTTGTGCACGTGCAGGCGCACCCGGCAGTCCGGCTGGCGCTGCATGAAGGCGCCGATCAGCAGCGTGGCCAGGTAGTTGCCGATGGTCAGGGTGGCGCCGAGGTCGAGGGAGCCGAAGGCGGTCTTGCCGTTGAGCAGGTTCTCGATTTCCTCGCCGCGGTCGAGCAGCGCCACCGCCTGTGGCAGCAGTTGGCGGCCGAGGGCATTGAGGGTCAGGCGCTTGCCGGCGCGGTCGAACAGCTTGCAGTCGAACTGCCGCTCCAGCTCGCCGAGCGAGGTGCTGGTCGCCGACTGCGACAGCGACAGCCCCTCGGCGGCGCGGGAGACGCTCTCCTGCTGGGCCACGGCGACGAACACCTCGAGCTGGCGGAGGGTGAATTTCATCCAGGCTTCCTCGTCTAGAGCGAAAGGCCCCGCGACATTTTGCCGTTCCGTCGGCGGGGTTGGCTCGGTTATCCTTGCGCCCCGTCCGCGGGAGCGATGGGAGCCCTCGGCGGCCGGCGGCCGACCGATATCGTGTTATCCCATATCCATATTCTGGATAAGCATTATCCAGACAATTCATTTTGCGGATATTTTGGCAACCGATAAAATGCCGCGCAACTGCGTCACGTCTGCTGCTGTTGGTGTGCGCCCGCGTTTTCCTAGGAGTCTTTGATGAGCAATCTGTACACCGAGCGCGTTCTCAGCGTGCACCACTGGAACGACACCCTGTTCAGCTTCAAGACCACCCGTAACCCGGGTCTGCGCTTCAAGACCGGCCAGTTCGTGATGATCGGCCTGGAAGTCGACGGTCGCCCGCTGATGCGCGCCTACAGCATTGCCAGCCCGAACTACGAAGAGCACCTGGAGTTCTTCAGCATCAAGGTCCCGGACGGCCCGCTGACCTCGCGCCTGCAGCACCTGAAGGAAGGCGACGAGCTGATGGTCAGCCGCAAGCCGACCGGCACCCTGGTGCACGACGACCTGCTGCCCGGCAAGCACCTCTACCTGCTCAGCACCGGCACCGGCATGGCGCCCTTCCTCAGTGTCATCCAGGACCCGGAAACCTACGAGCGCTACGAGAAGGTGATCCTGGTCCACGGCGTGCGTTGGGTCAGCGAACTGGCCTACGCCGACTTCATCACCAAGGTCCTGCCGGAACACGAGTACTTCGGCGACCAGGTGAAAGAGAAGCTGATCTACTCCCCGCTGGTGCCCCGCGAGCCGTTCCGCAACCAGGGTCGCCAGACCGACCTGATGCGCAGCGGCAAGCTGTTCGAGGACATCGGCCTGCCGCCGATGAACCCGCAGGACGACCGCGCGATGATCTGCGGCAGCCCGAGCATGCTGGAAGAGACCAGCGCCGTGCTCGATAGCTTCGGCCTGAAGATCTCGCCGCGCATGGGCGAGCCGGGCGACTACCTGATCGAGCGTGCCTTCGTCGAGAAGTAGTCCTCCGCCGCGCCTCGTCGCGCCAGGCGAAGAAAGCCCCTGCCGTAACCGCGGCAGGGGCTTTCTGCTTTCCGGCCCCCGCTCAGTGCGCCGGATGCCGGTGCGGGTGGTCGCCGCCCACGCCTTGCAGCACCGCCTGGTCGATCTCGTCGAAGCGCAGTACCCGGCCGCCTTCCTCGGCCGCCAGGCGCGTCGCGGCCTCTTCGTCGGCGAACGAGGCGAGGGTGGCGCCCATGCCGCCCGGCCGCTGGATGCCGACCACGTAGTAGGCGCGGGTGGCGTCGATCAGGTGGGCGTCGTCGGGGTGCCGCCAGTCGGCCTGGCTCATGTCGTGGACATACAGGCGCGCCTGGCCCTGGCGGTTTTCCGGTTGCAGCCACCAGCCGAACAGTTCCGCGGTGGAGCAGAACTTGCGCACCGCGCCGGGAAGCACCGCCTCGCCCTTGGGACCGGGTATTTCCTCGATGAGCATGCCGCAGACGTGGCATTCGTCGCCGCCGGCGATCGGCACCGGGCCGAGTGCCGTGGCGTCGTCCCGCGACGCATCGCAGCCGGCCAGCAACAGGCCGAGCAGGAGCGTGCCGAGCAGAGGGCGCAGGGGGAGGGTATGACGTTGCATGGCGGAACCTCGTGAGTCAGATGGGGCGGCGGCGGAACAGGCCGTGGGCCAGCGTCAGGGCAGCGCCGGCCCAGAGGGCCAGGGCCAGCCAGAGGGCGCTGGCGGACACCGGCAGGTCGCTGGCCAGGGGAACCACCCCGCCGGCGGCGGCTGCGTCGAAGCCGGACAGGTTGATCAGCCGGTAGAGGTCGGTCGGGTTGAGCAGCAACAGCCAGGGCAGCAGTCGCGGGCTCAGGTGACCCTGGCTGAGGACCAGGATCGCCAGCAGGGCCAGGTCGAACAGCAGGACGAAGAAGAACCACAGGCCGAGGGCCTGCCCGGCGGCGCTGGATTTCTCGCCGGCGCGGCTGCTCAGGGCGTAGGCCAGGGCGAGGAACACGCAGCCGAGCAGCAGCGAGGAACCCATGAAGCGGCCGAAGGCGCCCAGCAGGATGGCCGCCTCGACCTCCGGCACCAGCACGAGGATCGCCAGCGCCGCGCTGCCGAAGCCGATCAGGGTGGCCAGGGCGAGGATCAGCCCGTGACCGAGGAACTTGCCGAGCAGCAACTGGCCGCGCCCCAGCGGGTAGGTCAGGAGCAGCAGCAGGGTGCCGCCTTCCTCCTCGCCGACGATGGCGTCGTAGGCCAGCAGCAGGGCGATCAGCGGCATCAGGAAGGTGGCCAGGCTGGTCAGGCTGGCGACCGTCGCCGGCACCGAGGTGAAGCCGACCTGGCCGGCCGTGGCGGCGCCGAACCAGGCGATGCCCACCGAGAGCAGGGCGAACAGCAGGCTGATCGCCAGCAGCCAGCGATTGCGCAGGCCGTCGGCCAGTTCCTTGCGGGCGATGGTCCAGACTACGGGCATGGCGTGGCTCCGGCGGGGGGCATGTGGTGGCGATAGAGGTCCTCCAGCGACGGCGGCAGGACCTCCAGGTCGAACTCGCGCGCGGCCAGCAGCGCTTCCAGCACGCCGTCGCGCTCGGCATCGTCCAGCAGTACCTCGATGCGCTGGCCGTCCAGTCTCCGCGCCGCCAGGCCGGCCCGGCGCCAGCGTTCGAGCCACTGTGGGTTATGCGGGCTGGCCAGGCGCACGTGGGTCGGCAGAGCCGCCTTGCGGCGCAGTTCGGCGAGGCTGCCGGCCACTTGCAGGCGGCCGCCGGCGAGAATCGCGGCGCGGTCGATATGCGTCTCGACGCCGGGCAGCACATGGGAGCAGAGGACGATCCCGGTGCCCTGGCCGCGCAGGCGGTCGAGCAATTGGTAGAGCTCGACGGTGGCCAGCGGGTCGAGGCCCACCGTCGGTTCGTCGAGCAGCAGCAGGCGCGGTTCGCCGAGCAGCGCCTGGGCCAGGCCGAGGCGCTGGCGCATGCCCTTCGAGTAGGTTTTCAGGCGCCGCCTGGCGGCATGGCCGAGGCCGACCTGTTCCAGCAGGCGCGTGGCTTCGGCCGGCGCCACGCCCTTGAGGCGGGCGAAGTGGCGCAGGGTTTCCGCGCCGCTGAGCTGCGGGTAGAAGGTCACGTTCTCCGGCAGGTAGCCGAGCTGGCGGCGCACCTCCAGGCTCCTCGCATCGTGGCCGAGGACCCGCACGCGGCCTGCGCTGGGGGCCAGCAGGCCGAGGACCAGCTTGATGGTGGTGGTCTTGCCGGCGCCGTTGTGGCCGAGCAGGCCGAGCACCTCGCCGGGCTCCAGGCGCAGGTCGAGCCCGCTCAGGGCGGTGAGGGCGCCGTAGCGCAGGGTCGCGCCGTCGATCTCGACCAGGCTCATGGCCTCGGCTCCGCGGCGGGCATCCGCATCAGCGGATGGCTGTCGCGCACGCCGGGCGAGCGCACCACCGGGAAGGCGCGCTGGACCCAGCGCAGCAGCTCGATGCTCGGGCTGTTCAGCAGCAGGCGTACCTGCGGGTACAGCCAGATCAGCCGGTCGACGTTGTCGTTGGGCTCGTAGGCGGCGTCGCCGAGGCCGTCGTCGTCGCGGTCCCAGCCCAGGTAGTCGCTCCAGTAGTTGCCGCGGCCGTCGGCGGACCACTCCTGCTCGCGGCTGGCGACGTACTTGACCTGCTGGCGGTTGCCTATGAAGGCGTTGCCGGCGATGCGATTGTCCTCCGAGCCGGCGGTGAGGTGGATGCCCAGGGCGCTGTCGGCGAAGCTGTTGCCTTCGATGCGGTTGAACAGCGAGTTGTAGATGAACAGCGCCTTGCCCTCGGCGCCGGAGATCATCGCGTCGCCGGTGCTGCCGCTGCGCACGCCCTCGACGCGGTTGCCGGCCAGGGTCGAGTAGGTGATGTAGTTCATCAGGATGCCGTAGTTCTCGTCGTCGATGGAGCGGTTGCCGGTCACGGTCAGCTTGCGGCTCTGCATCAGCGCGTAGCCGGTGCGGGTGCGCCGGGTCAGGTTGTCGATCACCCGGCTGTTGTGGGTGAACATGTAGTGCACGCCGTAGCGCAGGTCCTCGAAGCGGTTGGCTTCGATGCTGCTGTCGTTGGAAGTGTCGATGTAGACCCCGTCGCGGGTGTGGCTGACCCGGTTGCCGCGGACCAGGGCGTCCTTCACCGCATAGAGGTGGATACCGTTGCCGCGATCCTGGGAGCGCACGCTTTCGTCGCCCTCGATGCGGTTGTCGAGCACCTGCGCGCCCGCCGTGGCGTCGAGCCAGACGCCGAAGCCCGCGCCGCGCAGGTCGTTGCCGCGGATCACGGCGCCGCTGGCGGCCTTGCCGACGAAGATCGCGGCGTCGAGTTCGGTCAGGTTGCGCCCCCAGTTGCGCAGCCGGCAGCCCTCGACGGTGATCCCGGGGCTGGTCAGGGTCAGCAGGCTGCCGTGGCCGCCGCCGTCCAGTTCGGCGCCGGCCTCGCAGCGCAGGTGCAGAGGCCGGTCGATGACGAAGTTGCCGGCGTAGCGGCCTACCGCCAGGCTCCAGCGGCCATCGCCGTCGGCCCGCAGCGGCAGGCCGTCGACCGGCTCCGCGCGGGCCGTGGCGAGGCCGAGCAGGAGCAGGGCGAGGAGCGGCCCCGCCCGGCGCCCGGCCATCGACCGCGCTGCGTGGATCAAGCCTTTTCCACCAGCATCCGCCCGCACATTTCCATGTGCAGGGCGTGGCAGAACCAGCTGCAGTAGTACCAGTGCACCCCGGGCTTATCGGCGACGAAGGTGATCGACGAGGTCTGTTGCGGGCTGATCTCCATGCAGACGCCGTGGTTGACCATGACGAAGCCGTGGGTCACGTCCTCGATCTCGTCGAGGTTGGTGATGGTCACGGTGACTTCGTCGCCCTGCTTCACCTTGAACTCGGTGAGGCCGAAGGAGGGCGCCATCGAGACCATGTAGACGCGGACCTTGTTGCCCTCGCGGATGACCTTGTTGTCCTTCATCAGGTCGATGCCGTCCTTTTCCGCGCGCTTGACCGTTTCGGCGAAGAACGGGTCCTTGCGGTCCCAGATCTTGCGGGTCTTGATCTGGTCGCGGCGGGCGAGGATGCAATCGTGCGGTTCGGCGAAGGTCGGGCCGTCGTGGACCAGCTTCATTTCCTCGCCGGAAATGTCGATCAACTGGTCGTTCTCCGGGTGCAGCGGACCGGTGGGCAGGAAGCGGTCCTTGGAGAACTTGCTGAGCACCACGATCCACTTGCCGTCGGCTTCGCTGGTCTCGCACAGGGTGGCGTGGTTGTGCCCCGGCTGGTACTGCACGTCGAGTTTCTGGCGGATGTAGTCGACCTTCTCGCCCTTGTAGGCGCGCACCGCGTCGGCGAGGTTCCACTTCACCAGCTGGCTGTCGATGAACAGCGTGGTATAGGCGTTGCCTCGGCCATCGAAGGTGGTGTGCAGCGGGCCGAGGCCCAGTTCCGGCTCGCCCACCACCACGTCGCGCGGGTCGGCCAGCTTGCCGGCGAACAGGTCGGCGAGGCGCTCGATGGCGATCATGGTGCAGGTCGGCGAGAGTTTGCCGTTGGCGATGAAGTACTTGCCGTCCGGCGAGGTGTTCAGCCCGTGGGGATTCTTCGGTACCGGGATGTAGCGGGTCACCGGGCTGTCCTTGCCGTCCTTGCGCCGGCCGTCGACCACCGGCACCTTCGAGTCGCCGAGGGTGACGAAGCGCCTGGCCTTGATCTCGGCCTCGATGCGCGGGATGTCGAACACCACCACCCAGTCGCGCTCGTTGCGCATCATGCCGCCGAGGTCGACGGCCTTTTCCGAGTTGTAGCAGGTGGAGGCGGCGAACCTGCCGCTGTAGTCCATGTCGGTGTTGTCGAGGTTGCCGTCGACGATCACCTGCCAGGCCACTTCCATGGTTTCGGCGTCGATGGCGTTGTACAGGGTGAAGGCGTTGTCGCCGGACAGGTCGAAGGTCGAGCCGTCGTTGGGATGGGGGATGATGAACTCGGCGTTGCAGAACACGTAGCGGGTGTGCGGCACTTTCTGCAGGCGCAGGCCGTGGATCGCCTGGACGTTGGGGATGGTGACGATGCGGTCGCATTTCATGACGTCCAGGCGGATGCGCGCGACCCGGCTGTTGGCCTTGTCGTTGATGAACAGGTACTTGCCGTCGTACTTGCCGTCGGTCATCGAGATGTGCGGATGGTGGCAGTCGCCGTTGAGGAAGCGTGCGCCGTCGCCGAGGACCCGCTTGCTCTCGTTGGTCAGGCCCCAGCCGGTGGCCGAGTCGACGTTGAACACCGGGATGCGCATCAGCTCGCGCATCGACGGCACGCCGAGTACGCGTACTTCGCCGGAATGTCCGCCGCTCCAGAACCCGTAGTACTCATCGAGTTCGCCGGGGGCGACCTCGGCCTTGCTGCGCTCGCCCTTGCTCGCGGCCCGGGCCTCGCGGCCGACCACCGCGCTGCCCAGGGCGCTGGCGCCCACCAGGGCGGCGGCTCCGGTCAGCGCCGAGGCGCCGAGGAAGCCGCGGCGGTTCAGGCCATGGGTTTCTTCGTGGGTACTTTTCGTGTCGTCGCTCATCTCGTGTCGTCCTCAAGGGCAGTCAGGGGAAAGGGAGCCAGGTCAGAGGTTCTCCGCGGGTATCTGCCCGCTGTCCGCAGGCGCGCTCTTCGCGCGCTTCTTGCGCTTGTTCACCAGCGGCGGGCACTTGTTCTGGTCGTGGTAGGTCATCTGGCAGTCGAGGCAGTAGTGGCATTCGTTGGCCTCGATGCGGCCGTCCGGATGAATCGCCTGGATCTCGCATTCGCGGGCACAGAGCTGGCACGGCTTGCCGCATTCCGCGCGGCGCTTGAGCCAGTCGAACAGGCGCGCCTTGGCCGGGATCGCCAGGGCCGCGCCCAGCGGGCAGAGGTAGCGGCAATAGACCTTGCGGGTGAACAGGTTGACCGCCAGCAGCGCGACGGCGTAGGCGACGAACCACCACTGGCGGTCGAAGCCGAGGGTGATGGCGGTCTTGAACGGCTCCACTTCCGCGGCCTGCTCGGCCAGCGCCAGGGATTCCAGGGAGAGGCCGAAGAGCGCCAGCAGGATGATGTACTTGATCGCCCAGAGCCGCTCGTGCACGGCGAACGGCACCTGGAACTGCGGCACGCGGAGCTTGCGCGCGAGTTCGTTGAGCAGTTCCTGCAGCGCGCCGAACGGGCACAGCCAGCCGCAGAACACGCCGCGGCCCCAGAGCAGCAGGCTGGCTGCGGTGAAGGTCCAGAGGACGAACAGCAGCGGGTCGCTGAGGAACAGCTCCCAGCGGAAGCCTTCGAACAGCGCGTGGACGAAGGTCAGCACGTTGACCACCGATAGCTGGCCGAGGCTGTACCAGCCCAGGTAGACCAGGGTGAACGCCAGGTAGGCGGTGCGCAGTCGCTGCATCAGGCGCGGCCGTCGCACCAGGCGGTCCTGGAGGAAGAGGATCGCCAGGAGCAGGACGAGGGCGGTGCAGAGGACCCCGATCTGGAAATTCTTCTGGTACCAGACCCGCAGCCACAGCGGCCGGGCGGCCTCTTCCAGGGCGGCCAGTTCCTCGGCCGTTGGCTGCGGCCGCTCCAGGTATTCCTCGGGCGTCTGGCAGGCCAGCTCGAAGCTGGTGAATACCCCCGCCACCGGGCCGGTCTGGCGCCGCACGAGCAACTCCAGGGTCCAGGGCGAGCCCGGATCGAAACGCTGGCTGGCGCGGGCGACGAAGATCGCCATCTCGCGGAACTCCGGCATGCCTTCGGCGTAGACGTCCGACAGGCGCTGGTAGTCGAGGTCGCGGAAGCTGATGATGTCGCCGAACTGGCGCAGTTGGACCCGATCGAAGATGCCGCCGCGCACGTAGCCGGAACCCTTGAAGGAATACTCGCCGTCGCCGAGCACGACGAAGGCGTATTCGCCTGGCTTCAGCGACGCCATCAGTTCGCGGTACTGGTTGTCGCCGAGCAGGCTGCGGCCCACCGCGGGAGGGTTGAGCAGGGCGCTGTAGAGATCGATGAACGGCTCGTCGCGGTGCGCCGCGTCGGCTTCGCCGATGCCTTCGGCCTCGCTGCCCTTGAAGGCGTCGTCGATCTGCCCGCGACTCAACTGCAGGCGGCGGATCGCGCCGTTGCCGAGCAATTCGCTCCAGCTCGCCGGCGCTGCCGGTTGCTGGCGTACCTGTGCCGGCTTGGGCCGCACATTGCCGCGGTCCTCGATCAGGCCGAGGGAAACCGCCACCCTGTGCGCGGCGCGCATGACGATCTCGTTGACCACCATCACCGTCACCGTGGCGCCGCTCACCGCGTCGACGGTAACCGCCTGCGGGTCGCTGGAGCGGCCGACCACCACCCGCTGGTCGGCGCGCACGCCGTCGTACCTGGCGCTGAAAGCATGCAGCTTCTCTTCCGGGATGCCGATCAGCAGGATCGGTTCGTGGTGTTCGAGGACGTAGGCGTCGCGGATAACCGCCTGCGGATCGAGGATCACCTGCAGGTTGATCGGCTTGCCGGAATAGGCCGGGATGTCGGTGACGCCGAGGGTCTGGAAGGCGTAGCCGAGGGTTTCCTCGCCCTTGCTCAGGCGGCGTACGCCGTAGTCGCCTTCGGGGTCGCCGATCCGCTCGACCGCGGGGAATACCTGGGCGATGCGCAGGCGCTCCAGCTCGCTGAGTTCGGCACCCTGGGCGGCGAGGCCGACCAGCAGGAGCATCCAGGCGAAGACACACCGCCACGATCCGGCGGAAAAACGAAGGGCGCGCATAGGTTCCATCTACTACTGGCTACCGGCGAGAAAAGGGACGCCGCGCTGCGGTGGGGTCTGCGCCTGGCGGTGGAATCGCTTCCGTTGCCGGATGCTAGGAGGAGCGGGGGCGGAACGCGCTTGATGAAAGTCAAGAAGTGGAGATTAAGGAGAGAGCTGTCATTTGCCGAGGCTGTTCGAGGGTACTTCGTGAAAGAGCGTCTGGAGATGGCGTGATGCGCATATCTCGGCATTTTCCGTCAGGCTCGCCGCAGGGCGGAGCGGGCCTGGCGGACCTCTGGTTCAGTCGAGTTCCCGGCCGGCGGTTTCCGGGGCCAGCAGGAGGCCGGCCAGGGCCAGCAGGAGGGCTCCGAAGATATACCAGGCCGGTGCATTGGGGTTGCCGGTAAGTCCCACCAGGCCGGCGGCGAAGAACTGCGCGAAGCCGCCGAACAGGGTCACGCCGATGCAGTAGGCGAGGGACATACCGCTGGCGCGGATCTCCACCGGGAACAGCTCCGGAAGGATCGCCAGGTTCGGCACGATGGTGTAGGTCAGCGGGATGCTGAGCAGGAATACCACTGTCAGCAGAACGCCGATGTGTGGATTCTGGTTGATCACCAGAAAGGCCGGGTAGGTCGCCAGCAGGAGGATCGGCATGGGCCAGAAGATCGCCTTGCGCCGGCCGATGCGGTCGCTCAGCCGGCCGGCGTGGGCGGACAGGAACAACTGCGGTAGACAGGCGACGATGGCCGCCCAGGTTCCGACGGCCAGGGGCATGCCCAGTACGCCGATAGCGTGGTTGGCCAGGTAGAACTGGATCATGTAGACAGGCACGGTGGCACCGATCACCAGCAGAACGCCGGCGCACAGCTGACGTGGGTGGGCGAGCAGCAAGGCGATACGGTTGATCCGAATTGGCCGGGGCCTGGCGCTGGCCGCGCGGTGCGCCTGGGTTTCCTCCAGGCGATGGCGGATGTATTCGCTGACCGGGATGGCGAGGATGCCGACCGCGAAGATTACCCGCCAGCCCCAGCTATCCATGGCCGCCGGCGTCAGCAGGTTGCTCAGCGCCGTGACCAGCAGGCCGCCGAAGAGAATGCCCAGGCTCTGGCTGAAGACTTGCCAACTGCAGTAATAGCCGCGTGTGTCCTTGTCGGCGTACTCCATCAGCATGGTGGTGGAGGTGCCGATCTGGCCGCCCAGGGCGAAGCCCTGCAACAGGCGGGCGAGGATCACCACCGTCGGGCCGAGCAGGCCGGCCTGGGCATGGGTCGGGGCGATGGCGAACAGCAACGCGCCGAGCGCCATCAGCCAGAGGGTCAGGCGCATGGCGGAGCGGCGCCCGGCGCGGTCGGCGTACAGGCCGATGACCAGTGCGCCGAGTGGGCGCATGACGAAGCCTGTGCCGAACACCGCCAGAGATAGCAACAGCGGGACCAGCGGGTGGTCGCCGAAGGGGAAGAACAGCCGGGCCATGAGCGTCGCCAGCATGCTATAGACCAGGAAGTCGTAGAACTCCAGGGCGTTGCCCAGGCAGATCGCCGCGATGGCCTTGCGCTTGGCCGGTCGAGGACGGTCCTGGCTGAGATCGAAAGATGTTGTTGTTCTTGTTGTCATCGTGTGTTTCCTCGGGAAGGCCCGTCGTTTGTCAGACCAGGAAGCGTCGCGCCAGCCTGACCCAGAAGGTGGCCCCCCATGGCAGGGCCTGGTCGTTGAAGTCGTAACCGGGGTTGTGCACCTCGCAACTGCCGTGGCCTTCGCCGTTGCCGATCAGCAGGTAGCAACCGGGTACTTCCTCCAGCCAGAAGGCGAAGTCGTCGCTGGCGCAGATGGGTTTCACCTCCTGTGCCAGGCCCTCTTCTCCCAGCCAGTCGCGGATCACCTCGGTGGCCAGTTGGGTGGCGCCGGGGTCGTTGACTAGTACTGGGTAGCCGTTTTCGAAGCTGACTTCGGCGCTGGCGCCGAAGCTCGCCGCGTGGCCTTCCGCCAGGGATTGAATACGGTGCCTGAGCAACTGGCGGATTTGCGGGTTCAGCGCGCGGACGCTCAGGCGCAGTTCGGCGCTCTGCGGGATCACATTGGGCGCGTCGCCGGCGAGGAAGGCGCCGATGGTGACGATAGCTGTCTCGCTGGGCGGGGCATTGCGCGATACCACGGTCTGCAGCGCCATCACCAGCGAGGCGCCGATCACCACCGGGTCGACCGCCTTGTCCGGCATGGCGCCGTGGCCGCCACTGGCATGGATGACGATGCGGATGCTGTCGGACGAGGCCATGAAAGGACCGGGGAGCGTGGCGAAGCAGCCGACCGGAATACCGGGAAAGTTGTGCAGGGCGAAGAGGGCGTCGCAGGGGAACAGATGGAACAGCCCTTCGTCCAGCATGCGCTTGGCGCCGGAGCCGCCATGGCCTTCCTCGGCCGGCTGGAAGAATAGTTGCAGGGTGCCGCGCCAATCGCGTTCGCGGGCCAGTTCGCAGGCTGCCGCCAGGAGCATCGCGGTATGTCCGTCGTGGCCGCAGGCGTGCATCTTGCCGGGGACGCGGCTGTTCCAGGGGCGGACGTTCTGTTCCAGGATGGGCAGGGCGTCCAGCTCCGCGCGTAGGCCCAGCGTCGGGCCCTGGCCATTGCGCAAAGTGGCGACCACCGCAGTGACAGCTAGGTCGAGGTGCAATTCGTAGCCCCACTCGCGCAGATGGCTCATGACCTTCTCGCGGGTGGCGAACTCCTCGAAGCCCAGCTCCGGTTCCGCGTGGATGGCGCGGCGGAGTTCGGTCATGGCGGGAGCGATGGCGGCGATGCCGGGATCGATACGGTGCGTGTTCATGTCGTTCTTGTCCTGGGTACGCTGGTTGGCGGGAGGGCGGTGGCTTAACCTAGCGCCGGCGTTCGGTCGGCATAAGCCAAAAAAAAGTTGTCGTGATCCGTTTTGGTGTTCAGGTGGGAGATTTGCATGAAACTGCACCAGCTACAGGCCTTGATCGCCGTCGCCGAGGGTGGCGGGATTCGCTCGGCCGCCCGTGGTCTCGGCTTGTCCCAGTCTGCGGTTACCCGGGCGCTGCGCGAACTGGAGGAAGAACAGGGCTTGCCGCTGTTAATGCGCCATGCCGGTGGCGCGCGGCTCAGCGATGCCGGACTGGTTCTGTTGCCCCATGCCAGGCAGATCGCCAGCCAACTGGAAAACGCTCAGCGCGATCTGGCGAGCCTGCGAGGCGAGGTACCGACGAAGCTGTGCGTGGGGGTCACCCCCTGGTTCGGACAGACTCTATTGGCGGCGGCAGTGCGAATCTTCCGTAGAGAGATGCCGGCGGTCCACTTGGAACTCTACGAAGGCCTGCAGGCGGTGAGTCTGCCACTGTTGCGCAGCGGAGTGATGCATTTCGCCCTAGGGCCGGCGGGGGCGCTACCGTCTCAGGAGTTCGTCCACGAGCCGTTGGCCCGCTACCGTATGAAGGTGGTCGCCTGCGAAGGCCATCCGTCGCAGGCCGCGCACTCACTGGCGGAGCTGCTGGAGCAGGACTGGGTGATGAACTTCACCCAGGCTGGATACGAGCAGGTCGTACAGAAGCTTTTCGGTCGGTACGGTTATACGGTCTGCTCCGGGCGTATCGTCTGTGCCCAGTCGAGCGCTATGCTCACCAGTCTGATCGTCGATGCGGGGATGCTCGGCTATTCGCCCGAGCCGATGCTCCTCTGCGAGCCCATGCGTGGCCGAGTGCGGGCGCTGGAGCTGGACGAGGCACTGGCCGACGACGACATCAGCCTGATCCGTTTGCGTGACCAGGCGCTGGACCCGGCAGCACGCTGTTTTATCCAGTGCCTGCAGCAGGTGCTGAAGGCTTGTGTTCGCTCGCGCAACGCCGAGGAGCGGCGTTTGGCGGACTTGTTGGAGCTGTTGTTCTAAGCGCGCTCGATAGCTTGTGGCGGTTCAGCTACCGCGACTGACGTCGAGCACGCGGATCAGGTCCGGGCGCGGGTAGTGCCAATGCACGTCGAGGTCCCACAGGCGCACTCCGTAGCGGCGCCCGGGCTCCGGCTTCTGGTAGGCCGGACGTGGGTCCTGGGCCAGGCATTGCTCGATCAGCTCGGCCACCGGCTGCTGCAACCGCTGGCCGTGCTCATGGGCCTGGCGCCGCGCCTGCTCGCTCCACTCCACGGCGATGCCCGGCGGCGGCGCGTCGGCGATGCCGTTGCGGGCGTCGGCCACGGCGTCGGCGTAGGGTACGTAGGGCTTGATATCGAGTACCGGGGTGCCGTCGAGCAGGTCGATCCCGGACAGCCACAGGCGCCCCGCTTCGAAACCCTCCAGGCGCACCACCGACTGGCCGATGCCGTTCGGCCGATGGGTGGCGCGGGTGGCGAAGACTCCCAGCGAGCGATTGCCGCCCAGGCGCGGCGGGCGCACCTTCAGTCGCGGCTTGTCCTCCAGGGCCTGGTGGAAGAGGAACAGCAGCCAGACATGGCTGACCTGCTCCAGGCCTTCCAGCGCTTCCGCCTGGTCGAACGGCGGCAGCAGTTCCAGGGTCCCCCGCGCCGCCGGCGCGAGCAGCGGCTGGCGCGGGATGGCGAACTTCTCCATGAAGCAGGAGCGGATGTAGCCGATGGGAGAAACGCTGTGGGTCATGGCGGGACGAGGCGAGCGGTCGGGGGCGTCATGTTACCCGGATTGGCGGCGCTCAGAGATGAAAACCGCCGTCGATGGGGATCACGTTGCCGGTCATGTAGGCGCCGGCGGTGCCGGCCAGGCTGATCGCCAGCGCCGCCATCTCCTCCGGGCGACCCCAGCGGCCCATGGGAATCGACGCGCTGTCCGCCTCCAGTGCCTGCGGGTCATTGGCGATATGACGGGTCATGCGGCTCGGGAAGCGTCCGGGAGCGATCACGTTGACATTGATGTGCTCGCCGACCAGTTCCTTCGCCAGCATCCGCGACAGTTGATGCAGCGCGGCCTTGCTCGGCCCGTAGGCATAGGCTTGTTCGCCCATGGCGCTGATGCCCGCCACCGAGCCGATGTTGATCACCCGCGCCGGGTTCTCCGCGCTGGCCGAGCGGCGCAGCAGCGGCAGCAGTTGCTGGATGCAGGAAAACACCGAGGTGACATTGAGCTGCATGACCTTTTCCCAGCCGGACACCGGATAGCTTTCCAGCGGTGCGCCCCAACTGGTGCCGGCGTTGTTCACCAGGATATCCAGCCGCGCGCTGAGTTCGCCGAGCGCCTGCGCCAGGCGCCGGGCACCGGCTTCGCTGGAAAGGTCGGCGGGGATCGCCTGGCAGTCGCCGTAGGCCGAGAGGCGTGTGGCGGCGTCGGCGCAGGCTTCAGCGTCACGTGCGCAGATGAAGACGCGGGCGCCGGCTTCGAGAAGACCCTGGGCGATCATCTGGCCGATGCCGCGGCTGCCGCCGGTGACCAGGGCGACGCGACCGGCGAGACTGAAATAGGGATGCATGGGAATGACTCCGGGCTGGGCAGGGGAGCCCAGCCTACGATTCGCCTCGCTGCCGGCGCAGCACTATCCAGGTACGGAATGACGTGGCATCCGTGACTCAGCGGCTACCGCGGCGATGCAACAGATACAGGTAGGCGATCAGGTTGAGCAGCAGAACGATGGCGCCAAGGATCCACTGCACCGCCGGGGTCAGGCCGGCGGGATAGATCAGCGGCAACAGGTAGTGCTCGACGAAGCCGCCGCTGTAGCCGGCGTCCCCGGCGGCCCGGCGCAGACGATTCTCCAGCGGGGTCAGCGGACAGGGCAGGCCGAGAAACTCTACCGCGCAGCCCCAGGCCACCGCCGGCAGGTGCAGCCAGGCCAGGCGTGGCCAGCGCAACGGCAGCAGGCCGCCGAACAGGACGAACAGGATGAAGCCCAGGTGCAGCCAGACCAGGGCATCGGCGGCCAGGCGATAGCTCATTCGGCTCTCCCTCGTCGCGTTGGAGGGATAACGCCAGCGCTACAGGGGCCGGCGGATAACCGCCTTGCGGTTACTCGCCCATGGTTTGGCCATCCATAAAGAAAAAGCCGGCGAATGCCGGCCATTTCAAGCGCTACGCGTGGGCTTCGGCGCTCAGGCCTGGGCCAGCTCCGCATCGTGTGCGATCAGGGCGACCAGTGCGTTCTGCTGACGGTGGGTCAGCTGGCGGAAACGCTGCAGCAGCTCGCGCTCGTGCAGGCTGAGTTCCGGGCTGTCCAGGCGAACACCGAGATTGTCTTGCAGCGCCCCTTCCTGGAGCAGGCTCTGCTCGAGTCGGGCGATGATCTCGGAGTTCATGCTGCGATGATGGCTGCGAGCGACTTCTGCGATCTGCTCACGCATGCCCTCGGGCAGACGAACGACGAATTTGTCAGCGGTACGGCTGGAGTAGGTAGGAGTTGCCTGTTTCAGTGGGCGCATACATTGAACCTGTAGAGTCAGGGAAAAGCGGTGCCGAGGAAGCGTTCATTGTTCTCGGGCCTATGACCACGATTTCCGCCAGCCGTTCAGTCTGTTATTTCGGAAACAACAATTAGTTGACGTCAATTGTGCGTTGCGTGCCGGCGTTTTGCCAGTACCAGCTATCTGAAATGCGAGCGATTCAGCAAAAGCCTAGTTTTTTACTGGGGGTTGGATGATGGCCTTCTGACCATCGGTCGTTCAAGGGATTGTCACTCGACTGTCATCGTCACTTCACCGGGCTGACACAGTCTCCTTCTATCTTGGTCTACACCAGATGGCGCCGCTGGCGTCTTCGTGCAACCGATTGGAGGGAGAACGATGAGCGCGGTGATCCGTGTCGACAGCCTGAACAAGACCTTTGCCCGCAAGCAGGCGCTTTTCAACCTGAAGCTGGAGATCCAGGCGGGCGAGATGGTGGCGTTGATCGGTGCATCCGGCTCCGGCAAATCCACGCTCCTGCGCCACGTCGCCGGGCTCGCCCGTTGCGACCGCGACAACGGCGGCAGCATCGACGTGCTGGGCCGCCGCCTGCAGGCGTCCGGCCGCCTGAGTGGCGAAGTGCGTCGCCTGCGCGCCGACATCGGCTACATCTTCCAGCAGTTCAACCTGGTCAACCGCCTCAGCGTGCTGGACAACGTCCTGCTCGGCTTCCTCGGTCGCATGCCGCGCTGGCGCGGTTCGCTGGGGCTGTTCAGCGCCGAGCAGAAACGCCAGGCCCTGGAAGCGCTGGCGCGGGTCGGCCTGGCCGATTTCGCCGGGCAGCGCGCCTCGACCCTCTCCGGCGGCCAGCAGCAGCGCGTGGCCATCGCCCGCGCCCTGACCCAGAAGGCCGAGGTGATTCTCGCCGACGAACCGATCGCCTCGCTCGACCCGGAGTCGGCGCGCAAAGTGATGGACATCCTCGCCGACATCAACCGCCACGACGGCAAGACCGTGGTGGTGACCCTGCATCAGGTCGACTACGCGTTGCGCTATTGCCCGCGAGCGGTGGCCCTGAAGGGCGGCCGGATCCTCTTCGACGGCAGCAGCGAGCATCTTTCCGAAGGCTTCCTCAACGAACTCTACGGCGCCGAAGGGGATACCCCGCTGCTGTTTTCCGACCGTGCCCGGCGCGGGGCGGAGAGCCAGCCGGAACTGACCCTCGCGCGCGCCTGACGTCATTCGAATCGCATAAAGACCCGCCAAACCCTGCCCAGGAGTTCTCTCCATGTTGAAACGCTTCAGTCGTGTGCTCGCGGCTTCCGCCCTGCTCGCCGGCTCCCTTGCCGGGATGGCGCACGCCGACCAGCCGGTGATCAATTTCGGGATCATCTCCACCGAATCGTCGCAGAACCTCAAGAGCATCTGGGAACCCTTCCTCAAGGACATGAGCCAGCAGACCGGCTACCAGGTGAAGGCCTTCTTCGCCCCCGACTACGCCGGGATCATCCAGGGCATGCGTTTCGACAAGGTCGACATCGCCTGGTACGGCAACAAGGCCGCCATGGAAGCGGTGGATCGCGCCCACGGCGAGATCTTCGCCCAGACCGTCGCCGCCAGCGGCGCGCCGGGCTACTGGAGCCTGCTGATCGCCAACAAGGACAGCAAGATCGATAGCGTCGAGGACATGCTGGCGAACGCCAAGAGCCTGACCTTCGGCAACGGCGATCCGAACTCCACGTCCGGCTACCTGGTGCCCGGCTACTACGTGTTCGCCAAGAACAACGTCGACCCGGTCAAGGCCTTCAAGCGCACCCTCAACTCCAGCCACGAGGTCAACGCCCTGGCGGTGGCCAACAAGCAGGTCGACGTCGCCACCTTCAATACCGAGGGCATGGAGCGCCTGGAACTGACCCAGCCGGAGAAGGCCAGGCAGCTCAAGGTGATCTGGAAGTCGCCGCTGATTCCGGGCGACCCGCTGGTGTGGCGCAACAACCTGAGCGACGAGCAGAAGAACAAGCTGCGCGACTTCTTCTTCAAGTACGGCGCCAACGCCGAGCAGAAGAAGGTCCTCGCCGACCTGCAATGGTCGAAGTTCCAGCCCTCCGACGATGACCAGTTGCTGCCGATCCGCCAGCTCGAACTGTTCAAGCAGCGCACCGACGTGGCGAACAACGCCAACCTTGGTGCCGAGGAGAAGGCCGCCAAGCTGAAGGCCCTCGACGAGGAGCTGGCCAAGCTGGAGAAACGCATGGCCGAGCGCGAGCAGAAAACCGCCGCCAACGCCGGCTGATCCACCCCGGGCGCGGCCGGCGCCGCGCCCCACCCGATTCGCCAATACCGCTGTCGAGATTCCCGATATGAGCACTCTGAGCACCACCGCCGCGGCGGACGCCACCGGCAAGCCATCCTGGGGACGCCTGGTCGGCTGGGGCCTGTTCCTCGCCATCCTCGCCTGGTCCTGGAAGGGCGCGGAAATGAACCCGGCCGTGCTGTTCCGCGACGCCGGCAACATGGCGTCCTTCGCCGCCGACTTCTTCCCGCCGGACTTCGGCAACTGGAAGCTCTACCTCAGCGAGATGCTGGTCACCGTGCAGATCGCCCTCTGGGGCACGGTGCTGGCGATCGTCTGCGCCATCCCGCTGTCGATCCTGGCCTCCGAGAACATCGTGCCCTGGTGGGTCTACCAGCCGGTGCGGCGGGTGATGGATGCCTGCCGTTCGATCAACGAGATGGTCTTCGCCATGCTCTTCGTGGTCGCCGTCGGCCTGGGCCCGTTCGCCGGCGTGCTGGCGCTGTTCATCAGTACCACCGGGGTGCTCGCCAAGCTCTTCGCCGAGGCGGTCGAGGCGATCGACCCCGGTCCGGTCGAAGGCGTCCGTGCCACCGGTGCCAGCGCCCTGCAGGAGGTCATCTTCGGGGTCATCCCGCAGGTCCTGCCGCTGTGGATCTCCTATTCGCTGTACCGCTTCGAGTCCAACGTGCGTTCCGCCACCGTGGTCGGGATGGTCGGCGCCGGCGGCATCGGCGTGATCCTCTGGGAGGCCATCCGCGGCTTCCAGTTCGGCCAGACCTGCGCCGTGCTGATCGTGATCATCGTGGTGGTGAGCCTGATCGACGTTCTGTCACAACGCCTGCGCAAGCTGTTCATCTGACGACGCGAGGAGGGCGCCTGGTGCGCCCTTTCCAAACCATGCACTTGTCTAGACAAAGCGAACCACTGTACCGCGAACTGGCCGAACGGCTGCGCCAGGAACTGCTGGCCTACCGCCCCGGCGACTACCTGCCCGGCGAGATCCAGCTGGCCCAGCGCTTCGCGGTGAACCGCCATACCCTGCGCCGGGCGCTCGACGAACTGGTGCTCGAAGGCCGCGTGCTGCGGCGCCAGGGCAAGGGCACCCAGGTCCTGGAGGCGCCGACGATCTACCCGATGGGCGCCGCCAACGCCTACACCGAGTCGCTCTCGGCCCAGGGCCACCGGGTCGAGGCACGGCTGCTGGAGGCGCGCCAGCGTCCGGCCGGCGCCGCCGAGGCCACCCACCTGGGGATCGGCGAGGGCGGGCGGGTGCTGGAACTGGCCACCCTGCGTTATCTCGACGGCCAGCCGGTGAGCCTGATCCGCCACTGCTACGCCGTTTCCCGCAGCGAGCTGCTCGCCGACTACCAGGGCGGTTCGCTGCGTCGCTACCTGGCCGACAAAGGCCTGCCGCTGACCCGCACCTACAGCCTGATCGGTGCGCGCCTGCCCAACCGCGAGGAGTCGGCGCGCCTGCTGATGCCCCGCCACGCGCCGTTGCTCACCGTCCTCACCCTGTCCCGCGACCGTACCGGCCAACCGGTGGAGCTGGCCCAGTCGATCAGCCGCGCCGATCGCTTCCAGTACCAGGTCGCCCCCTAGGAGAAGCCCATGACCGCCTTGCATTCCGATCCCACCATCGCCGCGCGACAGCGCTGGATGGGCGTGCTCGCCCGCGCCCGTCGCGAGGAGCTGGACGCCCATGCGGACGCCCTGCGCGATGCCGACTATCACCTGCTGCGCGCCGCCGAGACCGGCATGACCCTGGTGCGCGGACGCATGGGCGGCACCGGCAGCCCGTTCAACCTCGGCGAGATGACCGTGACCCGCTGCGTGGTGCGGCTCGGTGACGGACGCACCGGCTACAGCTATGTCGCCGGGCGCGACAAGCGCCACGCCGAGCTGGCCGCCCTGGCCGACGCGCACCTGCAGGGCGCCGACGCGGCGGCCTGGCAGGCGCGCCTGATCGAACCGCTGGCCCGCACCCAAGCCGAGCGCCGCGCCGCCCAGGAGGCGGAAATCGCCACTACCAAGGTGGAGTTCTTCACCCTGGTCCGAGGAGAAGATTGATGACCAGCGCTTCGCTTCCCAGCCCGGCGGATACCGCCGCGCTATTGCAACCGGCGTTCCAGGACCCGGTCCTGGACGCCCAGCGGAGTTTCCGCGCGGCGCTCAAGGCCCTCGCCGAACCGGGGCTGGTGCGCAACCTCGACCGCGCACCGGCGCTGGCCGCGTTGCAACCGGCCAGCTACGCGCTGTGCCTGAGCTTCCTCGACTCCGACACCCCGCTGTGGCTGGCGCCGGGTCTCGACAGCCCGACGTTGCGCGCCAACCTGGCCTTCCATTGCGGCTGCCCGATCGTCGCCGAGCGCGAGCAGGCGCTGTTCGCCTTGCTCGACGAAGGCGAGCTGGACGACCTGAGCGGCTTCGACAGCGGCAGCGACCGTTATCCGGACCAGTCCTGCACCCTGCTGATCCAGCTTGCCGGCCTCGATGGCGGCGCCTCGCTGGAGTGGCGCGGACCGGGCATCGCCGAGGTGCGCCAGGTGGCGTTGCCGGTGAGCGCCGGGTTCTGGGCACAGCGCGCCGCACGCACCGAATTCCCCAGGGGCCTGGATGCCTTCTTCGCCGCCGGCGAGCGCATCCTCGGCCTGCCACGCAGTACCCGTGTCAGCGAACCCGTCGAGGAGGTGGCCTGATGTACGTAGCCGTCAAGGGTGGCGAGAAGGCCATCGACAACGCCCATCGCCTGCTGGCGCGCAAGCGCCGCGGCGATACCGCGCTGCCGGAGCTGTCGGTGGAGCAGATCCGCCAGCAGATGCCGCTGGCCGTGTCGCGGGTGATGACCGAAGGTTCTCTGTACGACGAGCAACTGGCGGCACTGGCGATCAAGCAGGCGGCCGGCGACCTGATGGAAGCGATCTTCCTCCTCCGCGCCTACCGCACCACGCTGCCGCGCTTCGCCGCCAGCCTGCCGCTGGATACCGCCGGGATGTGCCTGCAACGACGGATCTCGGCGACCTACAAGGACCTGCCGGGCGGGCAACTGCTCGGTCCGACCTTCGACTATACCCATCGCCTGCTCGACTTCAGCCTGCTCGCCGAGGGCGACTACCCCGGCCCCGAGGTGGAGCGGGGCGCCTCCCTGGAGCCTTGTCCGCGCGTGCTCGGCCTGCTCGACCGGGAAGGCCTGATGACGCCGGAGTACGAACTGCCCGGCGCGGTGCCGGATATCACCCGCGAGCCGCTCGACTTCCCCACCGGCCGCGCCCAGCGCCTGCAGGCCCTGGCCCGCGGCGACGAGGGCTTCCTTCTCGCCCTGGGCTATTCGACCCAGCGCGGCTACGGCCGCAACCATCCGTTCGCCGGGGAGATCCGCATCGGCGCCTGCGAGGTCTGGCTGGAGCCCGAGGAACTCGGCTTCGCGGTGCCGGTGGGTGAGATCGAGGTCACCGAGTGCGAGATGGTCAACCAGTTCGTCGGTTCCCGCGAGGAGCTGCCGCAATTCACCCGTGGCTACGGCCTGGCCTTCGGCTACGCCGAGCGCAAGGCGATGGGCATGGCCCTGGTCGACCGCGCCCTGCGCGCCGAGGAATACGGCGAGGAGGTGGTGTCGCCGGCGCAGCAGGAAGAGTTCGTCCTGATGCACTGCGACAACGTCGAGGCCGGCGGCTTCGTCTCGCACCTGAAGCTGCCGCACTACGTCGATTTCCAGTCCGAGCTGGAGCTGATTCGCAAGCTGCGTCGTCCCGGCGTCGCCGAATCCGCGCAACCCACTGTCCAGGAGAAGCGCGCATGAGCCTTTCCCCGCAAGCCAGCGCCGCGCCGGAGCAGGGCTACAACTTCGCCTACCTCGACGAGCAGACCAAGCGCATGATCCGCCGCGGCCTGCTCAAGGCGGTGGCGATCCCCGGCTACCAGGTGCCCTTCGGCGGCCGCGAGATGCCGCTGCCCTACGGCTGGGGCACCGGCGGCATGCAGGTGACCGCGGCCATCCTCGGTGCCGACGACGTGCTCAAGGTGATCGACCAGGGCGCCGACGACACCACCAACGCGGTATCCATCCGGCGTTTCTTCGCCCGCACCGCCGGGGTCGCCACCACCGAACGGACCCCGGAGGCGACGGTGATCCAGACCCGCCACCGGATACCGGAAACCGCGCTGAGCGGCGAGCAGATCATGGTCTACCAGGTGCCGATCCCCGAGCCGCTGCGCTTCATCGAGCCTTCCGAGGCGGAGACCCGGACCATGCACGCGCTCGACGACTACGGGGTGATGCACGTGAAGCTCTACGAGGACATCGCCACCTTCGGCCATATCGCTACCAGCTATGCCTACCCGGTGACGGTGGACGAGCGCTACGTGATGGATCCCTCGCCGATTCCCAAGTTCGACAACCCCAAGCTGGACATGAACCCGGCGCTGATGCTGTTCGGCGCCGGTCGCGAGAAGCGCCTGTACGCGGTGCCGCCGTTCACCCGGGTGGCGAGCCTGGACTTCGAGGACCACCCCTTCGAGGTCCAGCGCTGGGAGGAAAGCTGCGCCTTCTGCGGCAGCCACGAGTCCTACCTGGACGAACTGATCATCGACGACCGTGGCGGCAAGCGCTTCGTCTGTTCCGACACCGATTACTGCACGCAGCGGCGTGCCCGCCAGGAAGAAGGGGAGGATGCGCAATGAACGCGGTCTGCGAATCCATCGATGCGGGCCTCGACGCGCGCGACCGGCCGCTGCTCTCGGTACGCGGCCTGACCCGCCTGTACGGGCCGGAAAAGGGCTGCCAGGAGGTCGACTTCGATCTCTACCCTGGCGAGGTGCTGGGCATCGTCGGCGAGTCCGGCTCGGGCAAGTCGACCCTGCTCTCGTTGCTCTCCGGGCGCTGTCCGCCGGACGCCGGCACGGTCGCCTACCGCGACGACGGCGACCGCTGGCTGGACCTCTACGCCGCCAGCGAAGCCGAGCGGCGCACCCTGCTGCGCACCGAGTGGGGCTTCGTCGAGCAGAACCCGCGCGACGGCCTGCGCATGGGCGTGTCCGCCGGCGCCAACATCGGCGAACGGCTGATGGCCCAGGGCGTGCGCCACTACGGTCGGCTGCGCCAGGCCGGGCTGGACTGGCTGGAACAGGTGGAGATCGATCCGCTGCGCATCGACGACCTGCCGCGAACCTTTTCCGGCGGCATGCAGCAGCGCCTGCAGATCGCCCGCAACCTGGTCTCGGCGCCACGCCTGGTGTTCATGGACGAGCCCACCGGCGGCCTCGACGTGTCGGTGCAGGCGCGCCTGCTCGACCTGCTGCGTGGCCTGGTGCGCGAGCTGGACCTGGCGGTGGTGATCGTCACCCACGACCTGGCGGTGGCGCGCCTGCTCGCCGACCGCCTGATGGTCATGCGCCGTTCGCGGGTGGTGGAAGCCGGTCTCACCGACCAGATTCTCGACGACCCGCAGCATCCGTACACGCAATTGCTGGTGTCGTCGGTCCTGCAACCCTGAGCCGAAGCGTCGGCGCCGGTCCGCGCGACGGGCGCCCGGAGAAGTAGCGATGAACAACCTGATCGAGGTCCGCGACCTCAGCAAGACCTTCACCCTGCACCAGCAACAGGGCGTAGTGCTCAATGTGCTGCGCGGGCTCAACTTCAATGTCGCCGGCGGCGAATGCCTGGTGCTCCACGGACGCTCCGGTGCCGGCAAGAGCACCCTGCTGCGCACGCTCTACGGCAACTACCTGCCGGCCGGCGGCAGCATCCGCCTGCGCCACGCCGGCGACTGGCTGGAACTGGTCGGCGCCGAGCCTCGCGAGGTGCTCGCCGTGCGTCGCCAGACCCTCGGCTATGTCAGCCAGTTCCTGCGGGTGATCCCGCGGGTGGCGACCCTCGACGTGGTCATGGAGCCGGCCCTGGCCCGTGGCTGGAGCCGCGACAGCGCCGAACTGCGGGCGCGCAGCCTGCTGGCCCGGCTGAACATCCCGGAACGCCTCTGGCAACTGGCGCCGGGTACCTTTTCCGGCGGCGAGCAGCAACGCGTCAACATTGCCCGCGGCTTCATGGTCGAGTGGCCGATCCTGCTACTCGACGAGCCGACCGCGTCCCTCGACGAAGCCAACCGCCAGGTAGTGCTGGAACTGATCGGCGAAGCCAAGGCCGCCGGCGCCGCGTTGATCGGCATCTTCCACGACCGCGCCGCCCGCGAGGCGGTGGCCAGCCGCTACCTGGACATGAGCCAGGAGCTTTCCCGCCAGGAGCAAGCCCATGTCGTCTGAACGCGTTCTCAGCAATGCCCGGGTAGTCAGCGCCGAGCGGGTCTTCGTCGGCAGCGTGCTGCTGCGCGACGGCCTGATCGCCGCGGTCGACGAAGGCCGCAGCCACCTGGCCGGGGCCGAGGACCTGGGGGGCGACTACCTGCTGCCCGGCCTGGTCGAGCTGCACACCGACAACCTGGAGAAGCACATGAGCCCGCGTCCCGGCGTCGACTGGCCGTCGGCCTCGGCGGTGCTGGCGCACGACGCGCAGATCGTCGCCGCGGGGATCACCACGGTGTTCGACGCGCTGTCCATCGGCGACGTCAACCCCAAGGGCAGGCGCATGCAGCAGTTGCCGAAGATGCTCGAGGCCATCGGCGAGGCCGCCGCCAGCGGCGACGCGCGCGCCGACCATCGCCTGCACCTGCGTTGCGAGGTCAGCCATCCGCAGACGCTGGAGGTGTTCCGCGAACTGGTCGAGCATCCGCTGGTGCAACTGGTCTCGGTGATGGACCACGCCCCCGGCCAGCGCCAGTTCGCCAGGCTGGAGAAGTACCGCGAGTACTACCAGGGCAAGTACCACCTGAGCGATGCCGAGATGGACGCCTTCATCGTCGAGCAGGTAGCCAACTCCGAGCGCTACAGCGACGCCGCCCGTGCGGCCATCGTCGATGTCTGCCAGGGACGCGGCCTGTCGGTGGCCAGCCATGACGACGCGACCCTCGCGCATGTCCGCGAGTCGGCCGGCTACGGCATGGCCATCGCCGAGTTCCCGACCACCGTGGAGGCCGCCAGGGCCAGCCACGAGCATGGCCTGCAGGTGCTGATGGGGGCGCCCAACGTGGTCCGCGGCGGTTCCCACTCGGGCAACGTGGCGGCGGCGCAACTGGCGGGAATCGGCGTGCTGGATATCCTTTCCAGCGACTACTATCCGGCCAGCCTGCTGCATGCGGCCTTGCTGCTCGCCGGCGAGCACAGCGAGTATGATGCGATCCGCTACGACCTGCCGCGCGCGGTGGCGATGGTCAGCCGTACCCCGGCGCTGGCCGCCGGGCTGACCGATCGTGGCGAAATCCGCGTCGGCCTGCGCGCCGATCTGCTGCAGGCGCGGGCGCTCGGCAACAACCAGCCGGTGGTGCGCCAGGTCTGGCGCGGCGGGCAGAGAGTGTTCTGATGACAGGCAGACTGATTTATCTGATGGGGCCTTCCGGCTCGGGCAAGGACAGCCTGTTGCAGGCCGCGCGCGAGCCCCTGGCGCTACGCGGCTGCCGTATCGTGCGGCGGGTGATCACGCGCTCCGCGGAAGCGGTGGGGGAGGACGCCCAGGCGGTGACCCCGGCGCAGTTCGACACCCTCGAGCGGGCCTCGGCGTTCGCCATGAGCTGGCGCGCCAACGGCCTTTGCTATGGCATCCCGGTGCAGATCGACGAGTGGCTGGCGCAGGGCTACGACGTGCTGGTGAACGGCTCGCGCGGCTACCTGGCGCAGGCCCGCCGGCGCTATCCGGATCTGCTCGCGGTCCTGCTCGGGGTGAAACCCGAGGTGCTGCGCCAGCGCCTGCTGGCGCGTGGCCGGGAAAGCCCCGAGGAAATCGAGGCGCGCCTGGCGCGCAACGCCGAGTTCGCCGCCGGCCTGGAGGGCCCGCTGTTCCAACTGGACAACTCCGGTGACCTCGACGACACGCTACGCAGCCTCCTGGCCCGTCTCGGCAGTGACCGCGCATGCGCCTGACCCTGCTCGGCACCGGCGACGCCCGCCAGGTGCCGGTCTACGGTTGCGATTGCCCGGCCTGTCGCAACGCCCGCGCCGACGCCGGCCTGCGTCGCCGTCCCTGTAGCGCGCTGCTGGAGTGCGCCGGCCAGCGCTGGCTGATCGACAGCGGCCTGGTCGATCTCTGCGAGCGCTTCCCGCCCCATAGCCTCGACGGCGTCCTCCAGACCCATTACCACGCCGACCACGCCCAGGGCCTGCTGCACCTGCGCTGGGGCCAGGGCCTGGTGATCCCGGTGCACGGCCCGGCTGACCCGGAGGGCCTCGCCGACCTCTACAAGCATCCGGGCATCCTCGATTTCAGCCAGCCCTTCGGCGCCTTCGAGCGGCGCCAGTGGGGCGCGCTGGCGGCGACCGCGTTGCCGCTGGTCCACTCGAAGCCAACCTTTGGCTACTTGCTGGAGGGGGCTTCCGAGGAGGGAACGATACGGCGCCTGGCCTACCTCACCGATACCGTCGGGCTGCCGGCGGACAGCGCCTCGCGATTGCTCGCGGCGCCGCTGGACCTGCTGGTGCTGGACTGCTCGATGCCGCCGCAGGAGCGGCCGCCGCGCAACCACAACGACCTCACGCGGGCACTGGAGTGCATCGAATCGCTGCGTCCCCGGCGGGCCGTGTTGACCCACGTCGGGCATACGCTGGACGCCTGGCTGCTGGACCACCCCGCTGCGTTGCCCGAAGGGGTGGAACTGGCGCGCGACGGCATGTGCCTGCCGCTGTGAGCGACGCTGTAGCGCCAGGCAAAGCGCTGCGGGCGAAATCAGTCCAGGCTGGGATCGAAGCGGATTCGCCGACCCACCACCAGCGCAAACAGCAGCCAGGCGCCGGATATGCCCAGCAGTCCCCAGGCGCACCAGGCGAGGAGGGTGGCGTCGGGCGGCAGGCTCAGCGCCAGGATCGCGCTGGCGATCACCACGAACAGAAGAATGACGGCGGATCGTGACATGGTTTCACTCCCGGAGCCCTCTCCGTCGGGCTCGCTGTTCCTTGTGCCGGCTCAGTGGCGCCGAGGTTCCGTGGCGCCCTTGTCGCTCAGCGGAAGCTTCGCTGGATATTCGTCTCCTCCGCGCTCTATCAGCCAGAGCAGCCCGTAGACGCCGACCGAAAGGGCCAGGGCGGTCAGCGGCAAAGCCAGGATCCACATGTTCTTTCTCCCTTCCGCCCGCCAGCATCCCGGGGACCTGTGCGGCGGTTTAGCGTCGTTGGATGCCGGTCTCCCGGCGCTTGCTTCGTCAGAATGTCCAGGCCTGTTCGTCGGCCGCGGTCACCAGCGCCGTGCCGCGCTCGTCCTCGCCTACGGTGACGATGCGCGGGGATTCGTCGGGCGCCTGGATCACCAGTCGCTGCGCAGCGGGTGCCCACTGCGGCGTTGCGTTGCTGTCCAGCACTACCGGCCTTTCGCCGTTGCGTTCCTGCGTCCTGTCCTCGTCGCCCAGTGCGCTGTTCTGGAAGACTACGAGAGCCAGCAGGGAAAGAAGTCCGGTGCCGACCAGGTTGCGTGAGCTGCTCATGTTCACCTCCATTTCGTAGCTTTGCCAGGCAGATGGCCAAGGTTTGATCCTGAGGGTCTTGTAGCAGCGGTTGTGCCAACTTTTTTCTATAAAAAATCCTTTTAAATCAATTATATATGTCTGTGCCTGGAACTCTGTAGCATGCGCTTTGCACGGATTGGCATTTTGCCGGTTGCAAAATGCATGATGATTTCAGCCCAGATGCAGCGCCAGGCTTACGCCGTGGCTGGTGAACCCCAGCGCGGCATAGAAGCGCTGCGCGGTTTCCCGGTCCTGATGACTGGAAAGCGCCAGTTTGTAGCAGCCCCAACTGCGCGCGCGCTCCACGGCCCGGCCGATCAGTTCGCGGCCTACGCCTTGGCCGCGGGCGTGGCGGTCGACCACCATGTCTTCGAGAATCGCCGAGCGGGCGAAATCGTGCGCCAGGTGTTCGATCAGATGCAGGGTGCAGGTGCCGAGCAGGCGCTCGCCGCGTTCGGCCACCAGGGTGACCCGGTCGCTGCGCGGTCGTTGCAGCTGGATGGCCAGCAACGCCGGGTCCGGGCGCGGATCGGCGCTACCGAGTTGCTGTAGCAGCAATGACAGGCGCGGCGCGTCGTGCTCGCTGGCGATCCGCACATCGAAGCTGGCGAAGGGGGAGTCCGGTATCCGCGGCTGGCGCGGGGCGTCCGGCAGGTCCTGTGCGGCGGGAATGGCGACGGTCTGGTTCATGCTGCACCTCCAGGGTTGCGGAAAATTATGCGCAGCCTTGGTGGCAGTGGCATGACAAACGCTTTCTCTGCCGTTAACATGCCGCCCGGACGCGGCGCACCGCTCGCCATGTCCGGTGTGTCCCGGTAGCTCAATTGGATAGAGCATCCCCCTCCTAAGGGGAAGGTTGGAGGTTCGACCCCTCTCCGGGACGCCATTTCATGCTCTGCTCCAGCTTCCCTCGCCGCTTCGCCAGTCCGCTTGCCGTCACTTTCTCCGATAGCTTTTCTTGCCGCCCGGCGTCAGGCAGTACACCCCTCCGCGCGGGCCCGTGCAGAACGAGCCGCTGCCACAGGCACAGCCCTGCGTCGTGCCTTGCAGACGCTGTACGGCGGGTTGTCCGGTACGTCCGCCGGCGTTGCCGAAGTAGGCCGCGCAACTGCGCTTCGAGGCGCTGATGGAGCCGTCGTTGCAGAGAAAGATGTCGCCGTCGCAACCGGCGATACCGCCTTTCTTTCCCGAGCAGGGGCTATTGGCGGCCAGTGCCGGAAATGCGCAGACCGACAGGAGGAAGAGGGCGATCCAGGCGAAGAGTCCGAGTTTCATTAGCGAAGCTTCCGTGCGAATGATGGCTGCATGCTATCTCAGGCTCGCACCATGTGCTTTCGCGATCGCGCCGATTACATAACGTTACACGAACCTTGACAGCCCCTTCCGACGGGGCTTATAAGTGGCGCCATCAGGTCATGCGCATCAGCGTCGATGTCGCGGGACCGAACCTAACGCATACGCACAGAGCAAATGGGCTCTCCCGGGGTTACCCGGGAGGGCCTTTTTTCGTCCCGAGAAAATAACAACAAGAGGTGATACCCATGCGTCACGGCGATATTTCCAGCAGCAACGACACCGTCGGAGTGGCGGTGGTCAACTACAAGATGCCGCGCCTGCACACCGCGGCGGAGGTCCTGGACAACGCCCGGAAGATCGCCGACATGATCGTCGGCATAAAGCAGGGCCTGCCCGGCATGGACCTGGTGGTGTTCCCCGAGTACAGCCTGCAGGGCATCATGTACGATCCGGCGGAGATGATGGAAACCGCGGTGGCGATCCCCGGCGAGGAAACCGAGATATTCTCCCGCGCCTGCCGCAAGGCCAACGTCTGGGGCGTATTCTCCCTCACTGGCGAACGGCACGAGGAGCATCCGCGCAAGGCGCCGTACAACACCCTGGTGCTGATCGACAACAACGGCGAGATCGTCCAGAAGTACCGCAAGATCATTCCCTGGTGCCCCATCGAGGGCTGGTATCCCGGTGGCCAGACCTACGTCAGCGAAGGGCCGAAGGGCATGAAGATCAGCCTGATCATCTGCGACGACGGCAACTACCCGGAAATCTGGCGCGACTGCGCGATGAAGGGCGCCGAGCTGATCGTGCGCTGCCAGGGCTACATGTACCCGGCCAAGGACCAGCAGGTGATGATGGCCAAGGCCATGGCCTGGGCCAACAACTGCTATGTGGCGGTGGCCAACGCCGCCGGCTTCGACGGCGTGTATTCCTACTTCGGCCACTCGGCGATCATCGGCTTCGACGGCCGTACCCTCGGTGAGTGCGGCGAGGAGGAAATGGGTATCCAGTACGCCCAGCTGTCGCTTTCGCAGATCCGCGATGCGCGCGCCAACGATCAGTCGCAGAACCACCTGTTCAAGATCCTCCACCGCGGCTACAACGGCTTGCAGGCGTCCGGCGACGGCGACCGGGGCCTGGCGGAGTGTCCGTTCGAGTTCTACCGCACCTGGGTCACCGACGCCGAGAAGGCGCGCGACAATGTCGAGCGACTGACCCGCTCGACCACCGGCGTGGCGCAATGCCCGGTCGGCCGGCTGCCCTACGAGGGACTGGAGAAGGAAGCCTGACGGCAGACGCCGCCAGCCCGGCGTGCCGTCGTGCGGCACGCCGTCTCCGCCATTTCCCCCCTGTGGCAGAAGGAGTTTCATCCATGCCTTTTCTGAGCGACATGCTCGACCAGTCCCGCCGGCAGCAGGACGAGGAACAGGCCTTGGCGCGGGAGAATCTTGCCGAGGCAAGTCTGCTCCAGGCCCACCTGAGTCACCGCAGCGCCCTGCACAGCCGTTTCCGTTTCGACCCGGCGGCGGTGATGGACTGCCTGCGCGCCGAGGTGCTCGGCCAGGAACCGGCGCTACAGGCCGTCGAGGACATGCTCAAGGTGGTTCGCGCGGACATCGCCGACCCGCGCCGTCCGCTGTTCAGCGCGCTGTTCCTCGGCCCCACCGGGGTCGGCAAGACCGAGATCGTGCGCGCCCTGGCCAGGGCCCTGCACGGCGACGCCGAGGGGTTCTGCCGGGTGGACATGAACACCCTGTCCCAGGAGCACTATGCCGCCGCCCTCACCGGTGCGCCGCCGGGCTACGTCGGGGCGAAGGAGGGCACCACCCTGTTGGAGCAGGACAAGCTGGACGGCAGTCCCGGGCGCCCCGGCATCGTTCTCTTCGACGAACTGGAAAAGGCCAGCCCGGAAGTGGTCCATGCGTTGCTCAACGTACTCGACAACGGCCTGCTACGGGTCGCTTCCGGCGAACGCACCTACCATTTCCGCAACACCCTGGTGTTCATGACCAGCAATCTCTGCGCCCATGAGATCCAGCGCTACGACGAGCGTCGCCAGCGCCTGCCCTGGCGCCTGCTGCCGGTCGGCGGCGAGCGCCGGCGGCGGGACATCGACGGGATGGTCCGGGCCCGGCTGCTGAAGACCTTCTCGCCGGAGTTCGTCAATCGTCTCGATAGCGTGGTCACCTTCAACTGGATCGAACGCGACGTCGTCGCGCGCCTGGTCGAGCTGGAGGTGCAGCGGCTCAACCGGCGCCTGGAGAAGCATCGCTGCCGCCTGGAGGCGACCCCGGAGGTGCTGGCGAAGATCGCCCGCGCCGGCTTCGACCGGCAGTTCGGCGCCCGTGCGTTGCGCCGCAGCGTCCGTCATCATCTCGAGGTACCGCTGGCCGAGCATCTGCTCGATCACCACCAGCCGGGCGACGGGAACTGCACGACCTACCTGGCGAGCCTGGAGCACGAGCGGGTTCGCTTCGTACGGCGCTGAGCGACAGTCACAGGAGAGGAAACGGATGGGATCGCACCAGGAGCGGCCGCTGATCGGCCTGCTGTTCTCCGAAACCGGCGTCACCGCCGATATCGAGCGCTCGCAGCGCTATGGCGCATTGCTCGCGGTCGAGCAACTGAACCGCGAGGGCGGCGTCGGCGGTCGCCCGATCGAAACGCTGTCCCAGGACCCCGGCGGCGACCCGGACCGCTATCGGCTGTGCGCCGAGGACTTCATTCGCAACCGGGGGGTACGGTTCCTCGTGGGCTGCTACATGTCGCACACGCGCAAGGCGGTGATGCCGGTGGTCGAGCGCGCCGACGCGCTGCTCTGCTACCCGACCCCCTACGAGGGCTTCGAGTATTCGCCGAACATCGTCTACGGCGGTCCGGCGCCGAACCAGAACAGTGCGCCGCTGGCGGCGTACCTGATTCGCCACTACGGCGAGCGGGTGGTGTTCATCGGCTCGGACTACATCTATCCGCGGGAAAGCAACCATGTGATGCGCCACCTGTATCGCCAGCACGGCGGCACGGTGCTCGAGGAAATCTACATTCCGCTGTATCCCTCCGACGACGACTTGCAGCGCGCCGTCGAGCGCATCTACCAGGCGCGCGCCGACGTGGTCTTCTCCACCGTGGTGGGCACCGGCACCGCCGAGCTGTATCGCGCCATCGCCCGTCGCTACGGCGATGGCAGGCGGCCGCCGATCGCCAGCCTGACCACCAGCGAGGCGGAGGTGGCGAAGATGGAGAGCGACGTGGCAGAGGGGCAGGTGGTGGTCGCGCCTTACTTCTCCAGCATCGATACGCCCGCCAGCCGGGCCTTCGTCCAGGCCTGCCATGGTTTCTTCCCGGAGAACGCGACCATCACCGCCTGGGCCGAGGCGGCCTACTGGCAGACCTTGTTGCTCGGCCGCGCCGCGCAGGCCGCAGGCAACTGGCGGGTGGAAGACGTGCAGCGGCACCTGTACGACATCGACATCGACGCGCCACAGGGGCCGGTCCGGGTGGAGCGCCAGAACAACCACAGCCGCCTGTCTTCGCGCATCGCGGAAATCGATGCGCGCGGCGTGTTCCAGGTCCGCTGGCAGTCGCCCGAACCGATTCGCCCCGACCCTTATGTCGTCGTGCATAACCTCGACGACTGGTCCGCCAGCATGGGCGGGGGAGCGCTCCCATGAGCGCCAACTCGCTGCTCGGCAGCCTGCGCGAGTTGCAGGTGCTGGTCCTCAACCCGCCGGGGGAGGTCAGCGACGCCCTGGTCTTGCAGCTGATCCGCATCGGTTGTTCGGTGCGCCAGTGCTGGCCGCCGCCGGAAGCCTTCGACGTGCCGGTGGACGTGGTCTTCACCAGCATTTTCCAGAATCGCCACCACGACGAGATCGCTGCGCTGCTCGCCGCCGGGACTCCGCGCACTACCCTGGTGGCGCTGGTGGAGTACGAAAGCCCCGCGGTGCTCTCGCAGATCATCGAGCTGGAGTGCCACGGCGTGATCACCCAGCCGCTCGATGCCCACCGGGTGCTGCCTGTGCTGGTATCGGCGCGGCGCATCAGCGAGGAAATGGCGAAGCTGAAGCAGAAGACCGAGCAGCTCCAGGAACGCATCGCCGGCCAGGCCCGGATCAACCAGGCCAAGGTGTTGCTGATGCAGCGCCATGGCTGGGACGAGCGCGAGGCGCACCAGCACCTGTCGCGGGAAGCGATGAAGCGGCGCGAGCCGATCCTGAAGATCGCTCAGGAGTTGCTGGGAAACGAGCCGTCCGCCTGAGCGATCCGGGCCGACCAGAACAATAACAAGAGGGGTATCGTCATGATGCTGGGACTGGTTCTGCTGTACGTTGGCGCGGTGCTGTTTCTCAATGCCGTCTGGTTGCTGGGCAAGATCAGCGGTCGGGAGGTGGCGGTGATCAACTTCCTGGTCGGCGTGCTGAGCGCCTGCGTCGCGTTCTACCTGATCTTTTCCGCAGCAGCCGGGCAGGGCTCGCTGAAGGCCGGAGCGCTGACCCTGCTATTCGCTTTTACCTATCTGTGGGTGGCCGCCAACCAGTTCCTCGAGGTGGACGGCAAGGGCCTCGGCTGGTTCTGCCTGTTCGTCAGCCTCACCGCCTGCACCGTGGCGATCGAGTCGTTCGCCGGCGCCAGTGGTCCGTTCGGCCTGTGGAACGCGGTCAACTGGACAGTCTGGGCGTTGCTCTGGTTCTGTTTCTTCCTGCTGCTGGGGCTGTCCCGCGGCATCCAGAAGCCGGTGGCCTACCTGACCCTGGCCAGCGCCATATTCACCGCCTGGTTGCCCGGCCTGCTGCTGCTCGGACAGGTGCTCAAGGCATAGCAGGAAGTCGGAAAGGGATGGCGGCTTGCTGCCATCCCGTCCCTTCCGAACGCCTAGCCGAGCGGCCAGTTGATCACCACGACGGCGTCGTTGTAGTCGTTGTCGGTGCCGTCTTCAGAGCCGACCAGGGCGAAGTTCAGCTCGTTGGTCAGGATTACCTGTGCCGAGACCAGATCCGAGGGGCGGCCGTTGACGCTGACCTGGACCTGTACCTTGCCACTGCTGCCGGAGTTGAGCACCTGGGTGCCGATGACGGCGTTATTGGTGCTTTGCCCGCTGAAGGTCGCGGCCGTCTCGTTGTTGACCAGCACGTTCACCGTCTGGGTTCCGGACGAGTTGGCGAAGGCGGTGACGCCGAACCGGGTGTTGGCGGGAAGGGTGAACACTCCTTGTGTTGCCATGGTGTATCTCCACTGAATACCTGGCCTGCCTTTTCAGGCAGCCGTCTGGCGCGCGGTATGGCGTGTCGGGAGAAATCCGCAGTCCTTGGCGGCAGGCGATGCGCAGGCAGGAAGGACGCATCGTTCAGCCAATCTACGCCGTCGACCGGGCGCGGCCACTGCTAGAGTTCGCAGGAGGGCTACAGGGGGAGCCTGGCACTGGCGATGCATGGCCCGGTGCCGGACTGCGGCAGCCGCCTGCCGTGCCGGCTCGTTCGATTATTACGTTTTATGTAACGATCTATTGCCGATGCCGGCAGGCCAGGGGTGATTGTCTCGAAATATACTGCGTCACCTGGTCGCCGCAGCGGCGACGGCTACCCACTGGCCGTCGTCCGGGTCGCCGGTTCCATCCCGGCCGCGCCAACCCCCGCATTCAGGCCCCGCTGCGGCGACTGCATTCCCGCTGGATTCGAGGCTCGTACCCTATGACTCCCGATCAACGATTTGCCCGTTGGGTTCAAGTCGCTATCGCGGTATTCGTGTTGCTGTTCGTCTACTTCCTGGTCGCCGACCTGTGGATGCCGCTCACCCCGCAGGCCCAGTTGACCCGGCCGGTGGTGCGCGTCGCGCCGCGTGTCAGCGGCCAGGTCGCCGAGGTGCTGGTGTCCAACAACGGCCACGTGCAGCCCGGCGAAGTATTGTTCCGCCTCGATCCCGAGCCTTTCCGACTGGCCGTGCGCCAGGCCGAACTGGCACTGGAGGAAGCCGAGCGCACCAACCGCGAACTGGATGCCGCCATCGCCTCGGCCAAAGCCGACCTCCTGGCCGCGCGCAGCAGCGCCGGCGAGCTGGACAGCGAGGCGCGCCGCACCGCCCAACTGGTGCAGCGCCACCATGTGTCGCAGCAGATGCACGAGCAGGTCAGCGCCCAGGCCCAGGCCGCCCGTGCCCGGGTCGCCGCGGCCCAGGCGCGGATCGGCGAGCTGAGCGCGCGACGCGGCACGACCGGCGAGGACAACCTGCGCCTGCGCCAGGCGCGCAATGCCCTGGCCCAGGCCCGCCTGCAACTGCAATACAGCAGCGTCCGGGCCGACCGCGCCGGGACCCTGAGCAACCTGCAACTGACCCCGGGCACCTACGTTCCGGCCGGTACGCCGGTGGCGGCGGTGGTGGACGATCGTATCGACATCGTCGCCGACTTCCGCGAGAAATCGCTGCGCTACGTGCGCCCTGGCGACCGTGCGGCGGTGGTGTTCGACGCGCGTCCCGGCGAAGTGTTCGGCGCGCGGGTGGCGGCCATCGACGCCGGGGTCAAGGAGGGCCAGCTGGACGCCAACGGCGACCTCGCCGCGCCGGTCACCTCCGACCGCTGGGTCCGCGACGCTCAGCGCCAGCGCCTGCACGTGGTGCTCGACGAACTTCCCGAAGGCTTGCTGCCCACCGGCGCCAAGGCCACCGTGCAGCTCTATCCCGGCGACGGCCTGAGCCACCTGCTCGGTCGCGCGCAGATCGTCGCCATCAGCCTGCTGCACTACGTCTACTGACGCCATGCCGGCCAAGCTCGCGATGTCCGCCAACGACCTGCGCCAGTGCCTGCGCATCGCCGGCGGCGGCACCCTGGGGTTCTTCGTCTGCAAGCTGATGAACTGGGACTACGGCTCGTTCTTCGGCGTCTACCCGATGCTGCTGCTCGGCCTGACGCCGGTGATCAACCTGCACATCGTCCGCCAGTTCCTCGCCAACTCGGTGGTGATCAGCGTCGAGGTACTGGTGCTGTACGGGTTGTTCGGCGACCGGCCGCTGCTGATGACGCCTATCGTCTTCGGCCTCTTCGTCTACCGCTTCGCCCTGATGGCGCGCGGCCCGCTATTCTTCTTCGGCGCACTGAGTTCGGTATTCCTCTCGATGCTGCTGCACTTTGCCAGCTATCCGGACGTCGATCTGTTCGACATGCTCGCCAGCAACATGGTCGCCACCTGGCTGACGGTGGCCATCGCCGTGCTGATGTTCTACCTGTTCCCCGACGTCGAACCGCGGCCGCCGCGCCAGGCGCCGGCCAAGGATGCCCCCAGCCGGCGCCACGAGACGCTGCTCGGGGCCACGGTGGCGACCCTGTCCTTCGTGGTCTTCCAGACCTTCGACCTGAAGGACTCGCTGTCGGCGCAGATCGCCTCGATCCTGGTGTTGTTCCCCATGCACTGGAAGGGCGTGCACTTCGCCGGGCGCATCCGCGCCCTCGGTACGCTGCTCGGCTGTGCGCTGGCGGTGGGCTTGCAGGTGCTGCTCTACGATCACTACGACATCCTGCCCTTCGTCGCCCTGTTGCTGTGGATCTCGGCGATGTTCTGCGCGCGCATCCACATGCTGGAGAACGGCGTACCGGGGATCGGTTTCGGCGCGCTGACCACCCTGGCGATCGTCCTCGGCCAGTACCTGACGCCAACCCACGACATGATGTACAGCGTGCTCTACCGATTTACCTCGGTGTGCTTCGCGGTGCTGATCACGCTGATGACGGTGCTGGTGATCCACCTGTTCCTCAACCGCTTCGCCGCCACCCGGCACTACAGCCACTGAGGCCTCAGGCGCGCCGGCCCGGCCAGTTGACCAGCGCGACGCCGAGCATCACCAGCAGCATGCCGCCGATCGCCGCCGGCGCCAGGCGCTCGTCGAACAGCAGCCAGGAGGCCAGCGCGGTCACTGGCGGCACCAGGTAGAACAGGCTCGCCACCTTCGACGCGGCGCCATGCCGGATCAACGTGTAGAGCAGGCCGACGGCGCCGAACGAGAGCCCCAGCACCAGCCAGCCGAGGATCAGCACGAACGGCGTGCTCCACTGCACCTCGCGGCTTTCGAAAAGCAGCGCGGCGAGGCCGAGCAGGGCGCCGCTGGCCAGGTACTGGACGACGCCGCCGGTGCGCAGGTCCATGCCGCCGCAGAAGCGCTTCTGGTACAGCGTGCCGCAGGTGATCGCCGCCAGCGCCATCAGCACCGCGCCCCAGGCCAGGCCGTCGGCGCCACCGTGGATGCGGCCGAGCACCACCAGGGCTACGCCAGCCAGGCCGAGCGCCAGTCCCAGCCATTGCCGGCGGCTGACCCGCTCGCCGAGCCAGATGCCGGCCAGGGCCGCGGTAGCCAGCGGTTGCAGGCCGACCAACAGGGAGGTCAGGCCGGCCGACATGCCGTGCTCGATGGCGAGGAACACCCCGCCCAGGTACAGGCCATGGACCAGCAGGCCGGCGACCGCGACATGCCCGGCCAGCCGTGCCGAGCCCGGCCAGGGCGCACCGCTGAGCAGGGCGAAGGCGGCCAGCAGGGCGGCCGCGAGGAGCAGGCGGATGGCCAGGAAGGTGAAGGGCTCGGCGTACGGCAGGCCGAACTTGGCGCCGAGGAATCCAGTGCTCCAGAGCAGCACGAAGAGCAGCGGCATGCCGCTGCCGAGCCAGGCGGGTGTGCGCATGCAAGGTCCTCGTCGGGAGGTGGCGGGACGGTCGTGGCGCCCCGCGCGTGTCGGTGTCAGTCCAGCAGCGAGCGGCCTCGCTCCAGGTAGGCGCGCATTTCCGCCTCGGGCACCATGCCGCCGCCGGTGGCCCAGACCAGGTGGGTGGCATTGGCCAGGCGCGCCGAGGTCAGCCCCATGCGTTCGCGATAGCCCTGCGGCTCACGGGTGACCCGGGCGATGCCCGGCGCGCCGGCCAGGGCCGAAGGCTCCAGGCGGATGCCCTGGCTGCGTTCGAGCAACGCGAGCAGGCGGAACAGTTCGTCGTCGTCCACCGTGTAGTAGCCGTCGAGCAGGCGCTGCATGGCGCGGCCGACGAAACCCGACGGACGCCCCACCGCCAGGCCATCGGCGGCGGTGCGGTTGTCGATGCCGAAGTCCTGCACCGAAACCTGCTCGTGGCGGCCGGTATAGACGCCGAGGAACATGCAGGGCGAATGGGTCGGCTCGGCGAACAGGCAGTGCGCCGCGTCGCCGAACGCCAGCTTGAGGCCGAAGGCCACCCCGCCGGGACCGCCGCCGACCCCGCAGGGCAGGTGGACGAACAGCGGGTGCTCGCTGTCGACGCGGATGCCGGCGGCGTCCAGCTGGCCGCGCAGTCGCTCGGCGGCGACGGCGTAGCCGAGGAACAGGTCGCGGGAGTTTTCGTCGTCGACGAAATGGGTGTAGGGATCGCCGGCCGCCTCGCGGCGGCCCTGTTCCACCGCGACACTGTAGTCGGAGGCGTACTCCACCACCGTCACGCCGTGGGCGCGCAGCCTGTCCTTCTTCCACTGGCGGGCGTCGGCGGACATGTGCACGCTGGCCTGGAAGCCCAGCGCGGCGCCGATGATGCCGATGGAAAGGCCCAGGTTGCCGGTGGAGCCCACCGCTATCCGGTGGCGGGCGAAGAATGCCCGGCAATCCGCCTCGGCCAGCCGCGAGTAGTCGTCGTCGAGGCCGACCAGGCCGTGCTCCAGGGCCAGGCGCTCGGCATGGGCGAGCACTTCATAGATGCCGCCGCGGGCCTTGATCGAGCCGGAAATCGGCAGGTGGCTATCGCGTTTCAGCCAGAGCCGGCCGGGCAGTTCGGCGGCGTAATGCTGGCGCAGGGCGTCGTGGAAGGCGGCGACTTCGACCAGGTCGGACTCGATGATGCCGCCGCTGGCGGCGGTTTCCGGAAACAGCCGGGCGATCAGCGGGGCGAAGCGCTGCAGGCGGGCGCTGGCGTCGGCCACGTCGGCGGCGCCGAGGCCGACGTCGGCCAGGGCTTCGGCGCTCGGCGCGATGGCCGGGTTGAACCACTCGCTCGGGCGCAGGGCGATCAGGTCGGCCAGGCGCGGGAACTCGGCGAGCCAGTCGGCCTTGGGTGTTCCGAGAATCAACGGCAGTACTCCTGTGGCGGGTAGGGCAGCGAAGGCACAGAGGATATACGCCTGGCCGGCGTTTTTCCTCGTACCCGGCAGGCAAGGCAGAACGCCTCTGCAGCGAAAGGCTTTGCACACGCGAGAATGTGCCGCATGCTTGATATCTTGAACAAGCGATGCGTATTTTGTACGCGGCCGCCACCCGGTGCGGCATCCGCGATACCAACAAGGATAAGAAGTCATGACTATCGAAGGCCAAGGCTCACTCGCCGAACGGCTGGCTGGAGTTGAAGAAATCGAATGCGTCACCCCCGACCTCAACGGGGTGCCGCGCGGCAAGGTGATGACCGGTGAGGGCTTCCTCAGCGGCCGGCGCCTGCAGCTCGCCCGTGGCGTGCTGCTGCAATGCATCATGGGCGGCTACCCGCCGGCGCGCTTCTATGGCAGCGACGATGGCGACCTGGCGCTGGTCGCCGAGCCGACCCAGGTCCATCGCCTGCCCTGGAGCAACACTCCGCGCGCCTTCGCCATCTGCGACGCGCAGGAACTGGATGGCACGCCGTCCGGGCTGTCCACCCGCGGCCTGCTCAAGCAGGTGGTGGCGCGCTACGCCGCCCACGGCTGGCAGCCGGTGGTGGCCACCGAACTGGAGTTCTTCGTCTTCGCCCCGAACACCGATCCCAACGAGCCGTTCCAGGCCCCGCTGGGGCCGGATGGCCGGCGCGAGCTGGGCTATTCGGCCTTCAGCGTGTCTTCCAACAACGGACTGCGACCGTTCTTCGAAGACGTCTATCGCTGCATGGATGCGCTGGGCCTGGTGCGCGACACCTTCATGCACGAGATGGGCACCAGCCAGTTCGAGATCAACTTCCTGCATGGCGACCCGGTCCTGCTGGCCGACCAGACCTTCCTCTTCAAGCACCTGCTCAAGGAGGTCGCGCTCAAGCACGGCCTGATCGTGGTGTGCATGGCCAAGCCGCTGGCGAAGACGCCGGGCAGCTCGATGCACATCCACCAGAGCATCGTCGAGCTGGACGGCGGGCGAAACATCTTCAGCGAAGCCGATGGCGAGCCTTCCGCCGCGTTCCGCCACTTCATCGGCGGCCAGCAGGCCTGCCTGGCGGACTTCACGCCCTTCTTCGCGCCGCATGTGAACTCCTTCCAGCGCCTCTGCCATCCCTACGCTTCACCGAACAACGCCTGCTGGTCCCACGACAACCGCGCCGCCGGCCTGCGCATCCCGGCCAGCGGGCCGTCCGCGCGGCGCGTCGAGAATCGCCTGCCGGGCGCC
>NZ_KV811348.1:111309-189915 GCF_001813025.1 Pseudomonas sp. HMSC066A08 | reverse complement strand
ACGCCAACCCCTACCTGGCCATCGCCGCCAGCCTGGCCGCCGGTCTCTACGGCCTGGAGCACGAACTGGAGCCGAGCCCGGCGATCCAGGGTGAGTTCGAGGTACCGGAGGAGCTGACCCTGCCTTGCACCATGTACGACGCACTGCGGCGGCTGAAAGGCAGCGCGCTGGCGCGCGAACTGTTCGGCAGCGAGTTCGTCGAAGGCTACGTGGCGACCAAGAGCATGGAGCTGACCAGCTTCTTCGACGAGATCAGTCCCTGGGAACGTCGCGTCCTGGCAGCCCAGGCCTGATCCACCGTGGTACTTTCCTAGCCCTGTGTCACCCCCTGCCGCCTCGCGGCGGCAGGGTCGTGGTGTCGGGTGCCGGCTTCGGCATCCCGCGTCCTGTCCCGGGGCCTCCCCGGGACTCCAACGCTGTGCGAGCCGGGCAGTCCACGAGCGGCGCCGGCTCCCTTGTACGGGACCGGAGGTCCGATGCGGCGGATTTTCTTCTCTTTTCGCGCTCTCTATTTCGCCACCCTGCTGATGCTCACCGGCTCCGGCCTGCTCAGCACCTACCTGGCGCTGCGCCTGGCGGCGGACAAGGTCGACGGCCTGTGGGTCGGCGCGCTGATGGCAGCCAACTACTTCGGCCTGGTGCTGGGCGGCAAGGTCGGTCACCGGCTGATCGCCCGGGTCGGCCACATCCGCGCCTACGTCGCCTGCGCCGGGGTGGTCACCGCCGCGGTCCTCGGCCATGGCCTGCTGCCCTGGCTGCCGGCGTGGATCGCCTTGCGCATGGTGATGGGCCTGGGCCTGATGTGCCAGTACATGGTGATCGAGAGCTGGCTCAACGAGCAGGCCGATGCCAGCCAGCGTGGCGCGGTATTCGGCGGCTACATGGCGGCTTCCTACCTGGGCCTGGTGCTCGGCCAGATGATCCTGGTGGCGCATCCGCAACTGGGGCCGGAATTGCTGATGCTGGTGGCCTTCTGCTTCGCCCTGTGCCTGGTGCCGCTGGCCCTGACCCACAAGATCCATCCCGCGGCGCTGCGCCCGGCGCCGCTCGAACCACGCTTCTTCATCCGTCGGGTGCCGCAGTCGCTGACCACCGTATTGGTCTCGGGGCTGGTGGTCGGCTCCTTCTATGGCCTGGCGCCGCTGTACGCCAACCAGTTGGGACTGCCCAACGAGCAGGTCGGCCTGTACATGGGCGCCTGCATCTTCGCCGGGCTGCTGGTGCAGTGGCCGCTCGGCTGGCTGTCCGACCGTCGCGACCGCGCCTGGCTGATCCGCGCCTGCGCCATCCTGCTATGTCTGTTCGCCTTGCCGCTGGCATTGTTGCAACAGATGCCGCTGGCGTTGCTGCTGGCCCTGGGAATCGCCGCAAGCATGTTGCAGTTCACTCTCTATCCGCTGGCAGTGGCCTTTTCCAACGACCATGTGGAGACCGAGCGACGGGTTTCGCTGACCGCCATGCTGCTGGTGACCTTCGGCGTCGGCGCCTGCATCGGGCCGCTGGCGGCCGGCGCGCTGATGCGGCTGTTTGGCGCTAACATGCTATATGCGTTCGTCAGCGCCTGCGCGCTGATCCTGGTCTGGCGGGTGCATCCGGAGAAGGTCAGCGGCCTGCACCGGGTCGACGACGCGCCGCTGCACCACGTGCCGACCCCGGACAACATGACCAGCTCCCCGCTGGTCGCGGCGCTCGATCCGCGGGTAGACGAACAGGCGGTGCAGGAGCAGATGGTCGATGGCGAGCCCGACGCGCCGCAGGCCGACGGTGCGACGCAGAACTGAACTCCGCTCGCCGCGGGAGCCGATAGGCAGGAGAGGTTGCGATGAGTCCGACGCCTTCCCTTCACCTGATGGTGCGCAACCTGCCGCCCGGACAGCGGCGGCCGAAGATCGCCCAGGCCATCGGTGAGGAGAGTGCATGGCGTCTGCAGCGGGTACTGCTGGAACGCGCCCTGCGCCTGCCCGATCGCGGTTTCAGCGCCCGCATCCTCTGGTTCGACGATGATCTGGACAGCGATCTGCAGGCGCTGGCGGTGGAGTTGGGCTGGAGCCTGATGAGCCAGCCGGCCGGCGATCCCGGCGAGCGCATGCGGCGTATCGCGGCGCTGGGGTTGGCGGAAAGCGAGGCGGTACTGCTGATTCGCCACGACTGCCCGGTGCTGGACGGCGACTACCTGGAAGCGGCCTGCACCGCCCTGGGCCGCCACCAGGCGGTGCTGGGGCCGGTAGAGCGGGGCGGCTACGCGCTGCTCGGCCTGACCCGGGTCGACCCGCTGTTGTTCGAGTCGATGCCCTGGGGCGGAGACCGCCTGCTGGCGCTGACCTGCGAGCGTCTCCGGCAACTGGGCTGGGAACATCACCTGTTGCCGGCGCTCTGGGACGTCGACCGTCCCGAGGACCTGCCGCGCCTGGCGGCGCTGGGGCTGGTCCTGTGAAACTCAGAACAGTTCGTCTTTCTCGAATCGCCGCGCTTCGCGCTGCAACTGGTAGACGAAGCGATCCACCTGGCGCTGGGCGAGGCCGCTCATCTCACTGAAGCGGACGCCGGCGAAGGTCGCGTCGAGCTTTTCGTCGAAGCGCACGTGACGCAGTTCGATCGCGCTACTGATCGCGCCCTGTGGCAGCTGGGCGCTGAAGTCTTCGTAGATCTCGCCGGGATGCAGGCGTTCGGCGACATTGCCGGCGAAGCGCAGCTTGGCGCCGGTGGCGGAGATATCCAGCAGTTGTCCGCTCAGCGGCGCGTGGAGTTTTTCCCCGGCGATTTCCGCGGCGATCGGCTGGCTCTGCTTGATGCTGGCGCGGTAGGCGTTGCGGCGCTGGTGGTAGAGCACTTCGGCGGGAAGGGCGGTCCAGTAGCAGGGGACGCCGTCGTGTTCGCCGAACTGCACCGGGCGCTCGCATTCCCAGGCGATACGCACGCCTTCGTGGAAGGCTTCGACGCGAAACGCCTCGCCGTTCTGCAGGAAACGTTCGCCGGTGTTGGGGATGAGTTCGTCGAGCGCGACCATCCCGCGGTCGCGGTCGATGTCCACCAGGAAGCTCTGGAAGCGCTGGTTGCGATCGGCAAAGGTGATCAGCAGGGAGTCGCGGCTATCCTGCAACAGGCGCAGGTTGGCCTGAATTTCCACGGGTGCCTTGAGCACCTTCGGGGGTTGCGGCCCCGCTTCTTCGACGAACGGGTTGGGCACCTTCAATGCTCTCCTGGGGCACGAATGCCTCAATGATAGCACTGTGCCTTGATACGTGTGCTGGTCGGGTTCAGGCCTGGCTGAGCGGGCGTTGCCGGCTGCTCGAGGCGGTGCTGCCGCGGCTGTCGTACAGGCTCGGGGCGTCCTGCCCGCGGAGGATGTTCAGCAGGCTGCCGGTGGAAGCCTGGTTGGCGCGGATGATCCGCCCGTTACGCAGATTGGCCTGCTGGCAACGCTCCAGCAGTTCGCCCAGTTCGTCGCCGCGCGCCAGCAGCTCGGCGCCATCCGCGCGCTCGCGGGCATAGCGGGCAAGGCCTTCGCGGTCGAGGGAAACGCCGGCTTCGCGGAGGATTTCCGCGCGGGCCCGGCCATTTCGCTCCAGTTGCTGCATCAGTGGCTGCTTGGCCCCGAGAAGCTGTTGCAGGACCGGCAGCTCGCGCCGTTCCAAGGCCTGGAATTCTTCGTCGACCAACTGCAGGAGTTGGCTGGCGTGGCCGATATCCTCGGCGAACAGATCGAGCAGGGTAGGGGAGTCAGGCATCTCGGGCTCGGGAGTTCATTCGGCGTCCAATGTCCTCCAGCGCGTCCTTCGAGGTCAGCGCTGGGATTCGAAGTCGAGCAGCTTGCTGGCAACACGCTCGCTGTCGACCTGATAGGTGCCATCGGCGATCGCTTGCTTGATCCGGGCAACCTTATCGTTGTCGACCACCGGCAGGGTCTGCAGCTGGTCCGTGACTTTCTGCATGTTCTGGGCGGTTTCGCTGATCTGCACCGACTCGCCGCTCTTCGGCGCGGAAGTCGCGGCCTGGCTTGCCTTGTCGGCGCCAGTGGCGTCGGGGCGACCTGCGGCGGTGCTGCCGGTACGGCCGGTGGTGGCTGGCGTGCTGCCGGGGTTCAGCCGGTTGAAGTCGATGACCATGGTTGTAAACCTCGAAGGTATTGGACGCTTGCCTAGCTTTTCGGCGAAGGCTTGAAAAACTTTAGGACTTATTTTCGTGCGTCGTTTCCCAGTTTAGAGAAACCCGCCGGGGTAGCGCCAGCGCTACCGGCCACGGCTTTCCCTCTACATATTCACCTCGACCGTGCCGGGTTCTATCACGCGGGCCTTGATTACCCGCTGCGAACGCAGGTTGCGCACGCGGATCTGCTGGCCCGGGGCGCCATCGGACAGCGCCTCGCCGGGCATCTTGACGTTGATGGTGGCGGTGCGTGCGAGGATCACCACCTGGTCGCCCTTGCGCACGGCCTCGGCCTGCTCGAGGAAGACCGGCGCCAGTACCTGGTCGTTGACCACCGGTCGGCGCAGCTTCTGCCCGACGACGCGGGCCGGATCGGTCAGGTAGCCCTGGGTCAGCAGGCCGACGTCGCGCTCGACCAGGGCGATGTCGGCATCCTCCAGCACGTGCGCGCGCTTGAGCGGCTGCACCGCGACCACCACCTGGCGGAACAGTTTCACCTGGGCCGGCATGAAGATGGTCCAGGGCGCACTGCCTTCGCAACTGATGCGCACGGTGACCCTGCCGATCGGTTGTGCCGGACTTTCCTGGCTGAGCGTCAAGTCCCTGTCGCATTCGGCCAGGCGCAAGCGCGGGTCGACGCGATTGACCTGAATCTGGTAGCGCCCGTCGAGTCCGCTATTCTGCAGATATTCTTCTACCTTGAATTCAAGAAACCCCTGGGTGGAGCCGATAAGTACCTCGGGAGCGGTAAAACCCTGGGCCTGGCTGTTGTTAGCCGCGCACAGGTAGCCGAGCCCGAGCAAAACGGGTAAAAACCGTAGAGAAGTATGGCTACGTGCCATTATTCGTCGAAAAACTGTCGTTGCCTGTTTCATGCAACGGGTTAAGCAATGGTCGTGCCGGAGTCCGGCACGACCGTCTGAGGGGAGCGCCAATGGCCGGTGTTTTGGATTCAGTCAACCAGCGTACGCAGTTGGTCGGACAGAACCGTCTGGAGCTGCTTCTGTTCCGCCTGGACGGCAACCAGCTCTACGGCATCAACGTGTTCAAGGTGAAAGAGGTGTTGCAGTGCCCGCGCCTGACGGTGATGCCCAAGTCCAGCCCGGTGGTGCGCGGGGTGGCGAACATCCGCGGAGGCACCATTCCGATCCTCGACCTGGCGCTGGCCACCGGCCGCCGCGGGTTGCAGGACCTGACCAACAGCTTCGCGATCATCACCGAGTACAACACCAAGGTGCAGGGCTTCCTGGTGCGCTCGGTGGAGCGCATCGTCAACATGAACTGGGAAGAGATCCATCCGCCACCCAAGGGCGCCGGCCGCGAGCATTACCTGACCGCGGTGACCCGGGTGGACAAGCAGTTGGTGGAAATCATCGACGTGGAAAAAGTGCTCGCGGAGGTCGCACCGACGTCCGAGGAAGTGTCCCACGGAGTGGTGGACGCCGAGACCCAGAGCCGCGCGGTGACCAAGCGGGTGCTGGTGGTGGACGATTCGTCGGTGGCGCGCAAGCAGGTGATCCGTTGCCTGGAGGCGGTCGGCGTGGAAATGACCGCGCTCAACGACGGGCGCCAGGCCCTGGAGTACCTGCAGAACATGCTCTCCGAGGGACGGCGTCCGGAAGACGAGTTGCTGATGCTGATCTCCGACATCGAAATGCCGGAAATGGACGGTTATACCCTGACGGCGGAAATCCGTAGCGATCCCCGCCTGCAGAAACTGCACATTCTCTTGCATACTTCGTTGTCCGGGGTCTTCAACCAGGCGATGGTGAAGAAGGTCGGTGCGGACGACTTCCTCGCCAAGTTCCGTCCGGACGATCTGGCGGCGCGGGTGGTGGAGCGGATCAAGGCGGTGGACGCGGGCTGAGCGATCGGCCCTCGACAACAATGTGAATACGGGCGGCCGGCTGCGTTCCGGTCGCCCAGGGCGAAGAGGCTTATGCGTGTCGGCAGCTAATGCGGATTTCGAGTTGTTCAGGGTCTTCCTCGAGAAGACCTGCGGCATTGTGCTGGGCAGCAACAAGCAGTACCTGGTCTCGAGCCGGCTGAACAAGCTGATGGAGCAGCAGGGCATCAAGAGCCTGGGAGAGCTGGTGCAGCGCATCCAGACCCAGCGCGGCGGCCTGCGCGAGATGGTGGTGGACGCGATGACCACCAACGAGACCCTGTGGTTTCGCGATACCTACCCGTTCGAGGTACTCAAGCAGCGGGTTCTTCCCGAACTGATCAAGGCCAACGGCGGGCAGCGCCTGCGGATCTGGTCGGCGGCCTGTTCGTCCGGCCAGGAGCCGTACTCGCTGTCGATGGCCATCGACGAGTTCGAGAAGACCAACCTGGGGCAGTTGAAGGCGGGCGTGCAGATCGTCGCCACCGACCTGTCGGGGTCGATGCTCACCGCCGCCAAGGCCGGCGAATACGACACCCTGGCGATGGGCCGCGGTCTGTCCCCGGAGCGTCTGCAACGCTATTTCGACGCCAAGGGGCCGGGGCGCTGGGCGGTCAAGCCGGCGATCCGCAGCCGCGTCGAGTTCCGTGCCCTGAACCTGCTGGACAGCTACGCCAGCCTCGGCAAGTTCGACATGGTGTTCTGCCGTAACGTGCTGATCTATTTCTCCGCCGAGGTGAAGCGCGACATCCTGCTGCGCATCCATGGCACGCTCAAGCCTGGCGGCTACCTGTTCCTCGGCGCCTCCGAGGCGTTGAACAACCTGCCCGACCACTACCAGATGGTGCAGTGCAGCCCGGGCATCATCTACCGGGCCAAGTAGCGCAGGGAAGCGGACCCGCACCAGGATGCGCCGGGGGTGACCTGGCAGCCTGGCGCGGGTCCGCTTGGGACGGGCAGGTGGGACGAGACTTTCGCCCACTGCCCAGGCTCCGAGCGCCACGCGCGGCGGCGCCGTCGCAGCCCGCTCGGCACAGGACGGCTGGCTCGGAGCGGGGCAGTTTAGGACTGCGCGATCTAGTTGTATTGACAGATATTTCTGATAGTCAAGTGATCTGGCAAGTTGCCGCTTTGCCGGGGAACTGCTTACATGATTCAAGCGTTCCCTCGATCCGTCACGCCTACCAGGAGACTTCCATGGCCATCACTGCGCTGCCCTCGGCCGATGGGCAAGAGTTGACCATCCAGATCCAGGGGCGCTTCGACTTCGGGGCCCATCAGGATTTCCGCGACGCCTACGAGCGCGTCGCGATCACTCCGCGACGCTATGTCGTCGACCTGCGCAACGCCACCTACCTGGACAGCTCGGCCCTCGGCATGCTCCTGCTGCTGCGCGACCACGCCGGCGGCGAGAACGCGCAGATCAGCCTGGCGAACTGCAGCCCGGAAGTGCGCAAGATCCTCGCCATCTCCAACTTCGAGCAGTTGTTCAAGATCAGCTGAGATGAATCCCCCGGCGGCGCGGATCGAGAGCCTGACGATTCTCATCGCCGAGGACAACGCGGCCGACCGCCTGCTGCTGTCGACCATCGTCAGCCGCCAGGGGCATCGCGTGCTGACCGCCGGCAACGGCCTGGAGGCGGTGGCGCTGTTCGAGACCGAGCGGCCGCAACTGGTCCTGATGGACGTGATGATGCCGGTGATGGATGGCTTCGAGGCTGCCCGGCGGATCAAGCAGCAGGCCGGCGAGGAGTTGGTGCCGATCATCTTCCTCACCTCCCTCAGCGAAACCGAGGCGCTGGTGCAGAGCCTGGAGGCGGGCGGCGACGACTTCCTCTCCAAGCCGTACAACCGGGTGATCCTCGAAGCCAAGATCAACGCCATGGGACGCCTGCACCTGCTGCAACGAACGGTGCTGGAGCAGCGCGACCTGATCGTCCGGCACAACGAGCACCTGCTCAACGAACAGCGGGTGGCCAAGGCGGTGTTCGACAAGGTGGCCCATTCCGGCTGCCTGAACGCCAGCAACGTGCGCTACCTGCAATCGCCCCTCGCGCTGTTCAACGGCGACCTGCTGCTGGCCGCCTACAAGCCGTCCGGCGGCATGCACGTGCTGCTCGGCGACTTCACCGGCCACGGCCTGCCGGCGGCGATCGGCGCGATGCCGCTGGCCGAGGTGTTCTACGGGATGACCGCCAAGGGCTATCCGATGGCCGACATCCTCCGCGAGATGAACGCCAAGCTGAAGCGCATCCTGCCGGTCGGCGTGTTCTGCTGTGCCACCTTGCTCAACCTGAGCTTCCAGCGCGAACTGGTGGAGGTCTGGAACGGCGGCTTGCCGGACGGCTACCTGCTGCGCGCCGCCAGCGGCGAGCGGGTCGCCCTGGCGTCCCGCCACCTGCCGCTGGGAATCCTCGAACCGGCGGCGTTCAGCGACCGTTGCGAAACCTATCCGCTGGATATCGAAGATCGGATATTCCTGTTTTCCGACGGTGTCCTCGAGGCCAGCAACAAGGCTGGCGAGATGTTCGGCGAGGCGCGGCTGCTCCAGCTGTTCGAGCGCAATCACCAGCCGTCCGCGCTGTTCGACGAGATCCAGCGCAGCCTGGCGCAGTTCCGCGGCGCGGTGCAGGACGACGTGAGCATGCTCGAAGTGCGCCTGCAGCCGGATAGCGGCCTGCAATGCCCGCCGCTGGCGTTTTCCGATAGCGGCGTGAGCAGTCCGCTGGACTGGTCGGTGAGCTTCGAATTCCGCGCCGAAACCCTCAAGCATTTCAACCCGCTGCCCCATGTGCTGCAACTGCTGCTCGAGGTCCACGACCTGCGCGCGCGCGGCGGCGCGCTGTATACGGTACTCGCCGAACTCTATTCGAACGCCCTGGAGCATGGCGTCATCGGCCTCGATTCGACGATGAAGAGCGACGCGGCGGGATTCGCCCGCTATTACCAGGAGCGGGTCAGCCGCCTGCAGGCCTTGCGCGACGGCTACGTGCGGCTGCACCTGGACCTGGCGCCGCATGGCGCGGGGGGGCGTCTGCTGGTGCGGGTCGAGGACAGCGGCGAAGGTTTCGACGTGGAGCGCGCGCTGAATGCCGTGGAGCGCCAGGAACGCCTCTGCGGCAGGGGTTTGCGCCTGATCCGCGAACTGTCCGATCGTTGCCAGTGGTCGGCCGACGGAAAGGTGGTGTCCGTGGAGTTTTTCTGGTCGCCTCAGGCATAATCGCGCTTCGTCGCGGTGCTCCTAATGGGTAGGGCATCGGAAGTCGACTTCAGGGAGCGATCGAATGTCCGCGCCGCATCTCGATGATCGTGTTCTGGCTTCGCTGCAGGAGGTCATGGAGGACGAATATCCGGTCCTGCTGGATACCTTCGTGCTCGACTCCGAGGAGCGCCTGCGCAGCCTGCATGCCGCCCTCCAGGCCGGCGATGCCCAGGCTTTGCGGCATACCGCACACAGCTTCAAGGGAGGCAGCAGCAACATGGGCGCGGTACTCCTCGCCGGCTACTGCAAGGAGCTGGAAGAAAGCGCCAGGCGCGGCGACCTGCAACGGGCGCCGGCGCTGATCGAACAGATGGAGCGCGAATTCGCCATCGTTCGCATCCTTTTCAAACAGGAACGTCAGCGCTATCGCTGAGGTTTTCGTCCTTTCCGGCGACAAGGTACCGGCCCGATCGAGCCTCCCTGGCGTATAATGCGCCGCTCGATTTGGAGTCCTTCATGCGCGAGCAAGCCCTACGCATCCTCAAAGACGTTTTCGGTTACGACGCCTTCCGTGGCAACCAGGCACGGATCATCGAGCGGGTAGCCGAGGGTGGCGATGCGCTGGTACTGATGCCCACCGGCGGTGGCAAGTCCCTGTGTTTCCAGGTCCCGGCGCTGCTGCGCGAAGGCCTGACGGTGGTGGTGTCGCCGCTGATCGCGCTGATGGAGGACCAGGTCGCCACCCTGGACGAACTCGGCGTGCCGGCGGTGGCGCTGAACTCCACCCTCAACCCCGAGCAGCAGCGGGACATCGCCGAGCGCCTGCAGCGCGGCGAGATCAAGCTGCTCTACCTGGCACCGGAGCGGTTGGTCCAGCCGCGCATGCTGGCCTTCCTGCAACGACTGCCGGTCGGCCTGTTCGCCATCGACGAAGCGCACTGCGTGTCGCAATGGGGCCATGATTTCCGCCCCGAATACCTGCAGCTCGGCCAGCTCGCCGAGCTGTTCCCGCAGGTGCCGCGGATCGCCCTGACCGCTACGGCGGACATGCGTACCCGCGAGGAGATGATCCAGCGCCTGCACCTGCAGAACGCCGAGCAGTTCCTCTCCAGCTTCGACCGGCCGAACATCTTCTACCGCATCGTGCCCAAGGAGCAGCCGCGCAAGCAGTTGCTCGGCTTCCTCTCCGAGCGGCGCGGCGATGCCGGCATCGTCTACTGCCTGTCGCGGAAGAAGGTCGAGGAGGTCGCGGATTTCCTCGGCAACCAGGGCTTCCCCGCGCTGCCGTATCACGCCGGACTGTCCAACGAACTGCGTGCCCACCACCAGAAGCGCTTCCTCAACGAGGAAGGCTTGATCATGGTGGCGACCATCGCCTTCGGCATGGGCATCGACAAGCCCAACGTGCGTTTCGTCGCCCACCTCGACCTGCCCAAGAGCCTCGAGGCCTATTACCAGGAAACCGGCCGCGCCGGCCGCGATGGCCTGCCGGCCGATGCCTGGATGGCCTACGGCCTGCAGGACGTCCTGCTGCTGCGGCAGATGATGCAGAGTTCCGAGGGCGACGAGCGGCACAAGCGCGTCGAGCGGCACAAGCTGGAAGCCATGCTGGCGCTCTGCGAGGAAACCCGCTGCCGGCGCCAGGCGCTGCTGGCCTATTTCGACGAGGAAATGCCGCAGCCCTGCGGGCATTGCGACAACTGCGTGGACGGCGTGGAAACCTGGGATGCCACCGAGTCCGCGCGCCAGGCGTTGTCGGCGATCTACCGCAGCGGCCAGCGCTACGGCGTCGGCCATCTGGTGGATATCCTGCTCGGCCGCGAGACCGAGAAGATCCGCAGTCTCGGCCACCAGCACCTGGCGGTGTTCGGGATCGGCAAGGGGCGCGGCGAAGACGAGTGGCGGACCCTGTTCCGCCAGTTGGTCGCGCGCGGCCTGGCCGACGTCGACCTGGACGGCTTCGGCGGCCTGCGCCTGACCGAGGCCTGTCGTCCGCTGCTGCGGGGCGAGGTGCGGCTGGAGCTGCGCCGCGACCTCAAGCCACAGCGCGCCAAGGGCTCCTCCAGCGGCGGAGCCAGCGCCGCCAGCCAGTTGGTGCGCAGCGAAGAGCGGGAAATGTGGGAGGCCTTGCGCGCGCTGCGGCGCAAGCTGGCCGAAGAGCATTCGGTGCCGCCCTATGTGATCTTCCCCGACGCGACCCTGCTGGAAATGCTCCGCAGCCAGCCGCGCTCGCTATCCGACATGGCCCAGGTCAGCGGGGTCGGCGCGCGCAAGCTGGAGCGCTACGGCCAGGCCTTCCTCGATGTCCTCACCGACTCGCCGGCGGCGCCCGCCGCGCCGCCGCAGGACCTGCGCCACGAATTGGCCAGCCTGGCCTGTGCGGGGATGACCCCGGCGCAGATAGCCCGCCAGCTCAATTGCAGCGAGAAGAACGTCTACGCGATGCTCGCCGAGGCTATCGCCGGCCAGCAGGTGAGCCTGGAGCAGGCGCTGGATCTGCCCGAGGAACTCCTCGGCGAAATCCAGGACGCCTTCCTCGAGGAAGACGGCGAACTGCCGCCGGTGGCGGCGCTGGAGGAGCGTTTCGGCAAGCGGGTGCCGAGTGGCGTGCTGCACTGCGTGCGCGCCGCCCTGCAGGTGGAACTGGAGTCGTGATATGGCCATTTGCCGGTATTTTCTGACGCCAATCTTGTGACGTCCTTCGCAAGCGTCTACTGTGACGCCAAGCCCTCCAAGAGAAGAGGTGTGCGTGACACAGAAGGACCGGTTGGACGACTCCCGTTCCAACCTCTATGCCGACCAATTGAACCGCGGTTTCCGCGGCCTGCGTTTCCTTCCCGAACTGGAGCGTGACTACCGGCGCTACATGCTGGAGGACAGCTTCGCGCTGAAACGCATCGCCCTCGGCGTCGGCATGCTCGTCTGGCTGGCGTTCATCGGCATCGACCTGCTGATCCTCGCTGGTCCCCCGCTGTGGGGCGTACTGGCGGTGCGCCTTGGCGTGCTGGTCCTGCTGCTGGTCTGCGGCTGCCTCATCATGCTGCGCCGGCACATCCAGCTGATGGTGCCGCTGAGCATCGCCTGCGTCCTCGCCCTTGGCGTCGGCGCGGCGGCGGTGGTCGGCCTGGCGCATCGGGCGGATCCCGGCTATCCCTACGAAGGTCTGCTGCTGGTCAGTTTCGCCGCCTATTTCCTCGCCGGCCTGCGGTTGTCGCAGGCATTGAGCTGTGCGTTGGTGGTGCTGCTCGCCTACCTGGGTTTCGAGTGGTGGGCGGGTACCCAGGAGCCGCTGGGCAACAACCTGCTGTTCCTGCTGTTCGGTAACCTGATCGGCGCGGTCGGCTGCTACCTGCTGGAGTTCAAGTCGCGCGAGCATTTCCTCATCAGCCGCCTGTTGCGGGTGATGGCCGACCACGACAGCCTGACCGGCCTGCACAACCGGCGCAGCTTCAACCAGCACCTCGACCGCCTCTGGCGCCAGGCCCAGCGCGAACAGAAGACCCTGGCGCTGCTGCTTTGCGACGTCGACCATTTCAAGGCCTATAACGACCGCTACGGACACCAGGCTGGCGATGCGGTCCTGCAGCGCATCGGCGCGGTGTTCGAGGCGAATGCCAGGCGTCCGCTGGACATGGCGGTGCGCCTGGGCGGCGAAGAGTTCGCCCTGTTGCTGTACGGCGCCAACGAGCACGAGGCGAGGCTGCGCGCGGAAGCGCTGCGCGCACAGGTCCAGGCGCTGCGCATGGAGCACGAGGCGTCGGAGACGGCGCGCGAAGTGACCCTGTCGGTCGGCGTGTCCTGCCTGTGGCCGACCCCGGGTAACGACCTGAAGCGCCTCTACGATCTCTACGAGCATGCCGATCGCGCGCTTTACGAAGCCAAGGCGTTCGGCCGCAACCAGGTGGTGGCCTGAGTCCATGGCCGATTTTGTCCCTGTGGCTGGCGCCGCCGGTGACTGCGGGACGAAGCGGCGAATGCTAGGTTCGACAGGAAAAAATGGCAGGCACGGTCGCTCTTCGCAGAGCTGCCGGCCCCGCCGCGAGACGACTTCCGGACGGACCCCATGCAGCGCTTGATCCAGGCCAACGGCCAACCGCACTACGGCATCTTCCCGAGTGCCCCGCAGCACATCAATTACCGCGATTTCGATTTCCGTTCGCCGATGGGCCGGCGCGTGGGGTCCCTGGGCAAATGGCGACGCTTCCATCAGTTCCAGTACTTCGGCCTGATCAGCCCGGAGCTGATCGGCGGCTGCGCCCTGGCCCAGTTGAGCTTGCTTGGCGTCGGCTTCGTCTACCTCTACCAGCCTTCCAGCGGACGCATGCTGGAGCGGCGCTTCAAGCTGCCGCTGGGGTTCGGAACCCGGTTTTCCCAGACCCCGGACGACGGCGTCTGCGAACTGCGCCAGGGGCGCAACCTGCTGCGCCTGGAGAACCGTACGGCTCCCCGGGAGAAACGCCTGCTGGTGGAACTCGACGATGGCACCCGCATCGACGCCTGCTTCAGCGAGGAGGCGCCGAGCTTCCAGCCGATGTGCCTGTGTACGCCGACCGCGGTGAACGGCTGGGTCTACGCGCAGAAGGTGGCCGGCGTGCGCTGTCGCGGCGACGTGCGCAGCGCCCTCGGCGACCACGACCTGCAGGCGCTGGACGCCTTCGCCCATCACGACTGGTCGGCGGGCTACATGCGCCCGGAAACCTTCTGGAACTGGGCTTGCCTGTCCGGCGAGGCGGACGGCTTGCGGGTCGGCCTGAACCTGTCGTGCGGGGTCAACGAGACCAGCTTCACCGAGAACTGCTACTGGCTGGACGGCGAACTGCTGAAGGTCGACAGCGTGCGCTTCGACTTCGACCGCGACCAGCCGTTGCGGCCCTGGACCATCCGTTCATACGATGGCCAGGTGGAGCTGCGCTTCGAGGCTCACGGCATGCACCAGGAGCGGCTGAACCTCGGTCTGCTGGCGAGCAACTTCAAGCAGATCTTCGGTTGTTTCAGCGGTGTGCTGCGTCCGCGAGGTCGTGCCGAGGTGAGGATCGAGCGGCTCTGGGGCTTCGTCGAGGACCAGTACGCCAAGTGGTAGACAGGGCCTGGCCTGGGCATATCGTGCGACAATTTGTCATTGTACGGGGGGAAATTGGACGGGCATTATTAGCCGACTAATAATTAGTCAAATGAAATATCGGACCTCCTTTTTCCTATGGCTCAGACAGACAAGCACTATTTCGGCACCTTGCTAGCCCAGACTTCCCGTGCTTGGCGCGCTGAACTCGACCGCCGCCTCAGTCACCTCGGCCTGTCTCAGGCGCGCTGGTTGGTGTTGTTGCATCTGGCGCGCCATCGCGATTCGCCCACCCAGCGCGAGTTGGCCCAATCGGTCGGGGTCGAAGGCCCGACCCTGGCGCGACTGCTCGACGGCCTCGAGTCCCAGGGCCTGGTACGGCGCCTGGCGGTGGCGGAAGACCGGCGGGCCAAGCACATCGTGCTGACTCCCAAGGCCGATGTGCTGATCGCCGACATCGAGGCCATCGCCGCCAGCGTTCGCAACGACGTACTGACCGGCATCGACGAGTCCGAGCAGGCGCTCTGCCAGCAGGTGCTCTTGCGAATCCTGGCGAACCTGGAAAAGCGCTGAGCACTGCGTCACGAAATTCCGCTAGAATCGCCATTTTTATGGCATCACCTCCCGGGCTTTCGTTCGAAAGCCCTCTACAGAGGTTTTCGTCGGTTTTCTGACGAAAAATCTTGACCGTTTCCACGGCATTCCTCTATTCAGTGATGGCAAAAAGCCATGTCTTGCGCCATGTGGTGCGTTCAGCCCTGTACGGGGCGAAATTCGGGCTAACGTGAAATAGATGTAGCAGCCGACCGCTGGCCGGCTGTGTGCTCGAAGTGCGGAGAAAAGAACGGAATGCCCGGTAAAGCCTTGCGTGTCATGTTGTGTGCCTGGTCGTGCCTGTTGGCCGGGCAGGCGAGCGCCCTGGGAGTGGGAGACATCACCCTGCATTCGGCGCTCAACCAGCCGCTGGATGCGGATATCGAACTGCTCGACGTCGGCGATCTCGGCGCGGACGAGATCGAGGTCCGCCTGGCGGGCGCCGACGCCTTCGCCGCGGCCGGGGTGGAACGCTTGCAGTTCCTCAACGAGCTGCGTTTCAGTCCGGTGCTCCAGGGGCGCGGTGGCAATCGCATCCATGTGTCCTCGAGCCGACCGGTGCAGGAGCCCTACCTGAATTTCCTGGTGGAGGTGGCCCGCCCCAACGGCCGCATCGTCCGCGAATTCACCGTACTGCTCGATCCGCTCGGTTATACGCCGCGCATGCTTCCGGCCGCGCGCAGCGGGATCGAGCCGCAGCGGCAATCCTCGACGCCGGCGCCCGCGCCGCGTAGTGCCGCGGTCGTCGTAGACCCGGCACTGCTGGAGCCGGGCGACGAATACCTGGCTCGCCCCAGCGACAACCTCTGGGCCATCGGCGGACGCCTGCGTGGTGCCGGCAACGCCGATCGCGCGGAACTCATGGAGGCCCTGTACCAGCTCAATCCGCAGGCCTTCGTCAATGCCGACCGGCACCGGCTCAAGGCCGGCGCGCGCCTGCGCCTGCCGGCCGGCTACCAGCCGGAGCGAGGCGCGCCCGGCGCCGTGAAGGAGGCGGCCGTGGAAGTCCTGCCGCCAGCCGATGCCGCCGTGGTGGAAAACGCTCCGGCGGCTCTCGTCGAGGCGCAGCGCCAGGCGGATGCCGAGGCCGAGGCGTTGGCCCGGCAACGGGAGGAACTGAGCCAGCGGATGGACGATCTGCAACGCCAGTTGCAGGCCTTGCAGGAACAACTGCAGCAGCGCGATCGCCAGGTCGCCGAACTGCAACAGCAACTGGCCCGGCGCCAGGCGGTGCGGCCCGCGGCGCCGCCTGCCGCGGCCGCGCCTTCGGTTGCGCAAGCGGTTGAAACGCCAACGGACTCGCAGTACTGGCGCTGGATGATCGTCCTGCTGCTGGTCCTCGCTCTGCTCGGCGTGTTGCTGTTGCGTCGCCGCCGCGAAGAGGCTCCTGTCCCGGCGGTCGAACCGAAGCGCCGGGTCGCCCTGAACCTGCCGCTGCGGCGTGCGCCGCGCCCCTCGGCGGGCGCACCGGCGCCGGCAAAGGTCGAGGAACAGGCCAGGCCGCCGGTCGCCGTTCCCTCAAGCCCGCCGCCGTCTCCTCCGCCTGCTCCGGCCGCCGCTCCGCGCGCCGCCATGGCTGCGGCGGACAAGCTGGACGGCGCCGACATCTATATCGCCTACGGTCGCTACGGACAGGCCCGCGACCTGCTGCGTCAGGTACTCGCCGAGCAGCCGCAGCGCCTGAGCGCGCGGATGAAGCTGTTGCTGGTGCTGGCTGAGCTGGGCGATGCGGCCGGCTTCGACGCGCTGGCCGAGGAAACCCTGGCCACTGGCGGCAACCCGGAGGCCATCGACGAGTTGCGCGGACGCTACCCGGTGCTGCTACGGATGCCGGCGACCGAGACGCCGGCGGCAACAACCAAGGACGACGACTGGAGCGACCTGCCGCTGGCCGAGCCGCCCGTTTTGCAGCAACCGGATGCGACCTCGGGCGCCGATGGCTTCGGCGACCTCAACCTCGATCTCGATCTCGACTGGGGCGCCCTGGAGAATCCCCTGGACAACCCCGACCTGCCGCGCCGCGCCGCTGCCGGCAAGGCGGAACCGGCGGAGGAGGAGCCCCTGGCGTTCGAGAGCAATCTCCATGAACTGCCGGATGTCGCCGAGTACGAACACCTCGAACTCGACCAGCCGGGGCCGGCCGCGGTGCCGCCGGAGGAGGCCTCGGACAGCCTGGACCGGGCCCGCGCCTGCATCGACAGCGGCGATCTCGACCAGGCCAGCCGCATCCTGCGCCTGGTGGTGGCGCACGGCGACCCGTGGCAGAAGGCCGAGGCGCGCGAGTTGCTGGCGCTGATCGCCTGAACTCCGCTCAGAAGTTCTGCCCGAGGTTCAGGTAGAACGCCTTGAAGTTCTCGTCGTTGATCCCGTAGCTGAAGGTCAGCGGCCCCAGCGGCGTATCGAAGCCGATCATCAGGCTGGCGGCGTTGATGTAGCCGCTGTCGTATTCGTTGTCGTTGTTCCAGATGCGTCCGCGCTCGATGCTGCCGCCCAGGTACAGCGGGAAGTCCAGCGGCAGGAAGGAACGTTCGGTGAGGCGCCGGTAATAGACGATCCGCCCCAGGCTGTAGTTCTGCCCGGACAGCGCGTCGCGGCGGAAGCCCGATAGCTCGCGGGCGCCGCCGAGGGTGAAGCTGGAGGTGACCACCTCGGCGTCGTCCAGGGTGCGCCCGTAGCCGCCGCCGAACACCCAGGTGTCGGCGCCGAAGCTGAGCGCCTTGTTCAGCCGCAGATCCCACTGCCGGTAGCTGTCGTCCGAGCCGAGGGACTTGTCGTAGCGGCGCATGGTCAGGCCGATCTCCTCGCCCTCGTGGGGGAAATTGACGTCGTCGACGGTATCGAACGAGTACTTCAGTTCGTAGTAGCCCTCGGTGAAGTCGATGTCCGGCAGGCTCGGGTCGCCGATGCGCACGTCGGCCTTGCCGTAGGCCTGCACCGCGCCCAGGCGGATTTCGCCGTTGTTGGCGATCTGCCGGCCGACGTTGAGACCGTAGCCGTAGCGCTCCAGGCGGTAGCGCAGCAGCGGGTCGTTGTCCTCGGTGACGTCGACGTTCTGTGCCTCGTGGAACAGGAAGGGCGCGACGAAGTAGCGCGAGCCGACGTCGAGCGGCTGGTAGAACTCGCTGTAGAGTTCCTGGCGGTCGCCGAGCTGGACCCGGGTCAGCCACTCGGCGCCGAGCCGGTTGAGGCCGTTCATGCGGTAGCTGCCGCCGAGGTTGAAGGTGCTTTCGCCGCGCATGTCGTCGGACAGGTTGAGGCCCAGACGAAGGAAGTCGGTGCCGCCTTTCTTGCCGGTGGCGTGGATCACCAGGGTGTTGAGCTTCTTCTCCTTGACCACCCGGTACTGCACCTGGTCGAAGTAGTCGAGGCCGTAGAGGGTGCTCATGTCGTCCTGCAGGCGGCCGAGATCGAGGCGCGTGCCGAGCGGTTGGCGGATGTAGTGGCGGATCACCTCGTCGCTGACCTTCGAGTTGTTCTCCACGCGGATCGCGTCGATCACCGGCTTGCGCTGGTTCGGCGTGCGCGCCACGTCGAGCGCTTCGCTGTTGAGGTCCTTCGGCTTGCGCAACTCGGCGAGGCGCGCGGCGAGCACCGTGGTGGCGCGGTAGCCGGCATCGATCAGTTGCGGCACGCGGCCGAAGTCGGTGGTGCCGTAGCCGGACAGCGGCGGCTGGATCAGCACGTCGCCGGGCTTGAGCGTGGCCAGCTGGGCTTCGGAGTTCTTCCGGGTCATCAGGGTGATCGACTGGTTCATCACGTCGAGCACGGTGCTCAGGTCCTTGCGGTCGCGCAGCGGGTTGCCGATGTCGACCACGATCACCACGTCCACGCCCATGTCGCGCGCCACGTCCACCGGGATGTTGTCGACCATGCCGCCGTCCACCAGCAGCCTGCCGTCGATTTCCACCGGGGCGAACACGGCGGGGATCGACATGCTGGCGCGGATCGCCTGGGGCAGGTGGCCCTTGCGGAACACTACTTTCTCGCCGGTTGCGATATCGGTGGAGACGGCGCGGAAGGGGATCGCCAGCTTGTCGAAGTCGCGGTTGTCGCTGGTGTGCACCAGCAGGCTTTCCAGCACCATCGCCAGGTTCTGGCCCTGGATCACCCCCAGCGGCAGGCCGAGGGTGCCGTCGTCGCGGAAGCTGATCTTCTGCTTGACCAGGAAGTCGCGGTCGTCCTGCTTGCGCCGGAACGGCACGTCCTTGCGCGGCGGCGCGTCGGACAGCGCCTGCTGCCAGTCCATCTCCAGGGCGACGCGCTCCAGTTCGGCGGGGGTGTAGCCGGAGGCGTACAGGCCGCCGACCACTGCGCCCATGCTGGTACCGGCGATGGCGTCGATCTGGATGCCCTGTTCGTCGAGGGCCTTGAGCACGCCGATATGGGCCAGGCCGCGGGCGGCGCCGCCGGAGAGGACCAGGCCGATCTTCGGCCGGGCCTCCGCGGCGAGGGCGGACAGGGGAAGCAGGAGCAGCAGTACGAGCAGCAGGCGGCGCATGAGAACGATCCGGAGCCGGGTGAAAAGGCGGCTATTATAGGCGCGACCGTTTCCCCTGAGCCGCCGACATGCCCACCGCCAAGCCCGAAATCGTCATCACCTATTGCACCCAGTGCCAGTGGCTGCTGCGTGCCGCCTGGCTGGCCCAGGAACTGCTCAGCACTTTCGCCGACGATCTCGGAAAAGTCTGCCTGGAGCCCGGAACCGGGGGCGTATTCCGCATCACCTGCGACGGCGTGCAGGTCTGGGAGCGCAAGGCCGACGGCGGCTTCCCCGAGGCCAAGGCGCTCAAGCAGCGGGTTCGCGACCGCATCGATCCGCAACGCGACCTCGGTCACAACGATCGTCCTTCCCGCTGAACCGCTGCCGTTCGCCCATGGCTTGTTGCAGGTCAACGGGCGGCGCGGCGCATAGGCATAGCCTGGGGGCATTCATCCTGTCGAAGGGAGTGCCCATGAGCATCATCGTCACCGGCGCCGCCGGCTTCATCGGCAGCAATCTGCTGCAGGCGCTGAACCGGCGCGGCGAGACCGACATCATCGCGGTGGACGATCTCACCGACGGCGAGCAGTTCCGCAACCTGGCGGACGCCGATATCGCCGACTACCTGGACCAGAACGACTTCCTCGAGCGTTACGCCCGCGGCGACTTCGGCACGGTCCGCGCGCTGTTCCACCAGGGCGCCTGCGCCAGCACCCTGGAAAGCAATGGCCGCTACATGATGGAGAACAACTACCGCTACAGTTGCCGCCTGCTGGAAAGCAGCCTGGAACTCGGCGTGCCGTTCCTCTACGCCTCGTCGGCGGCGGTCTACGGCGCCGGCCGGACCTTCCGCGAGGCGCGCCAGTACGAGCGGCCGCTGAACGTCTACGGCTATTCCAAGTTCCTCTTCGACCAGCGTGTGCGGCGGGCGCTGCCGCAGGCGCGCAGCCAGGTGGTCGGCCTGCGTTACTTCAACGTCTACGGGCCGCGCGAGGAACACAAGGGGCGGATGGCCTCGGTGGCCTACCACTGCTACCAGCAATTGCGCCGCGACGGGCGGGTCGAACTGTTCGGCGAACACGGCGGCTTCCCGCCCGGCGGCCACCTGCGCGACTTCGTCGCGGTGGAGGACGTGGCGCGGGTAAACCTGCATTTCTTCGACCATCCGCAGCGTTCGGGAATCTTCAACCTCGGCAGCGGCCAGGCACGGACCTTCAACGAGGTCGCCCTGGCGGTGATCAATAGCGTCCGCGCCAACGCCGACCAGCCGCCCCTGTCGCTGCAGCAGGCCGTGGAAAGCGGCCTGCTCGGCTACCGCGAGTTCCCCGAGTCGCTGCGGGCGCGCTACCAGAGCCATACCTGCGCCGACCTGGAGCTGTTGCGCGAGGCGGGCTACCGCGACGATTTCCAGAGCCTGGAAGAGGGCGTCGCCGGCTACTGCCGCTGGCTGGCGCGCAGCGCCTGAGGGATCCCGCTCAGCGGCCCAGCGCCCCGCTTACCGGGGCGCGGGCGAAGCGCAGCTCCGGCAGCAGGGTCAGCAGCGCCAGTACCCCGAGGGCCGCGCCGACCCAGAGCGCGCCCAGCAGGCCGAATCCGCCGGCGATGCCCAGGCCGCCAATCCAGGAACCGGCCATCACGCCGAGCATGATGCAGGCGGTGTGCACCGAGTTGACCAGCATGTTGTTGTGGCCGACACGTGCGCCGCGGGTCACCAGCGCCGGGTTCATCGACACCCCGGTCAGGCCGATCACCACCAGCGCCGCCACCGCCACCGCCGGAACCTGTCCGAACAGGGCGAAGGCCACCATCGCGGCGATTGCCGCCAGCAGGCCGAAGGCCAGGACCGCGATGGTATGGCGGTCGGCCAGGCGGCCGACGATGTTGTTGCCCACCAGCGTCGCCAGGCCGTAGACCACCAGCAGCAGCGGTACGGTCGAGGCGGAGAAGCCGCTGACCTCGGTGAGGATCGGCACGAAATAGGTGAAGCCGGCGAAGGTGGCGCCGATCAGCAGCAGGCTGGTGGCGTAGACCCACCATAGATGGGCGTTCCTGAACACCTTCAGTTCCTCGCGCAGCGAACCGCTGCCCGCCGACCCCGGGATCGCCGGCATCAGTTGCAACACCAGCAGGCCGACCAGCACCGCCACCAGCGCCACCGCGAAGAAGCTCGCGCGCCAGCCGTACCATTCGCCCAGCCAGGTGGCGACGGGCAGGCCGAGCACGGTGCCGACCATCAGGCCACCGAGCACCAGCGACGACGCGCGGCCGAACTGGTTGCCTTCGACCAGTTCGGCGCAGGCGGTCAGCGCCACGCCGAAGAAGGCCGCGGCGGCGACCGCGGTGACCAGTCGCGCCACCACCATCACCGCATAGCCCGGCGCCAGGCCGCCGATGACCTGGCCGACCACGAACAGCGCGATCAGGCCGAGCAGGGCGTTCTTGCGCGGCACGCGGAGCAGGGCGGTGGTCAACAGCGGGCCGCCGACGGCCATCGCGCCGGCGTAGAAGGTGACCAGGTAGCCGATCGCGGCGAAGGACACGCCGAATTCGGCGGCCAGCGCCGGCATCAGTCCGGCGACCATGTATTCGCTGGTGGTCAGGGCGAAGATCGCGGCACCGAGCACGTAGACAATCAAAGGCATGTTTCCAGCTCCCGAGCGGTTCAGACGACGATGAAGCGAGCCACGGCGACCTGCCCGTGCCGTGGCCGCGCGATGAATGCACGACGGCGACTCATGCCGCCGACGAACCGAAGCCCTGGTCGGCGCCTTCGGGCAGCACCGTCACGCAGTGGGCGAACAGGTTCGAAGCGCTGCGCACCACGGTCAGCCCGCACTCGGCGAGCAGGGCGTGGAGGCAGGCGCGCGAATACGAGCGCGAGTAGAAGCCGTCGCTGCCGGTGAACACGGTGCCGTCGTCCCGCGTGTGCAACTCCAGGCCCTGCACCCCGCAACGGCGGTAGTAGCTCTGGCGGACGCGGGTGGCCTCGGCGCTGTCGCCGAACACCGAGACCACCGCCGCCACGCTGCGCTCGGCGAGGGAGTCGAGCAGCCGTTTCGGCTCGCGGAAGTTGCCCAGCAGGTTGAACGGCAGCAGGTACAGCGCGCGCGAGCCGACCGAGGCACCGCGCCTGGTGTGGTTGAGGATGTCGTCGACCACCGTGTCCGCGCGATCGCTCATGCCCTCGCGCTCGATCCGCGTGCGCAGCGTCTCGATCGCCCGCTGGTCGAGGTCGACGCCGAGATAGCGGGCATTGAGCAGGCGCGCGATTTCCAGCGCCCGGCCGTCGTAGCAGCCTAGCTCGACCAGTGCGTCGCAGCGCAGGTAGGCCATCGCCTCGAAGGTCATCAGGCTTTCCATTTGCAACAACGGCAGCACGTCGTCCGGAAAGTTGGCCAGGGTCATTATCGTCCTCGGTCCGAACTCCAGCTCGTAGAAAGCCGACTCCCGATGCGTCCCGATCGTGAGATCCATGTTCTGACTCACCTCTTCCTCCAGCGAATGTCGCTCTGGTGTTGGTTGATCGAAGGCGATGCGCGTTCCCATGTCCCGGCACCGCCTTCGCCTGGCAGAGAAGTGACGGAACGCCGGCGTTCGCTGGCCTCAGGCGGCGCGGTGCTTCTCGACCAGCTGGAACAGTTCGTCCACCGTTTCCAGCAGGTCGAGTTCGTCGTCGACCCCGGTGACGCCGAACTCCTTGCGCAGCTTCAGCGACAGCTCGCTGACCACCAGCGAATCGAAAGCCAGGTCTTCCATCCTGCTGTCCCGGCTGATTTCCTCCTTCGGCACGCCGCTGGCGACGCTGAGCACGGTGAGGAGATGGTCTTCCATGTCGTTGGGCATTGTTCTTCCCTCTTCAGTCCATTGTCGGAACGATCTTCGGCCAGCGCAGGGCGACCGAACCCCAGGTCAGTCCGGCACCGAAACCGGTGAGGACCATGTTGCCGCCGTCGCGCAGGATGCCTTGGCGCAGGCCGTGGGCCAGGGCCAGGGGAATCGAGGCGGCGACGGTATTGCCCACCTCGGCGATGTTGCTCACCACTCGCTCGACGGGAAGGTCGAGCTGGTCGGCGACCGCCGCGAGGATACGCGTGTTGGCCTGGTGCGGAACCAGGTGATGAAGGTCCGAAGCTTGCCAGCCGACCCGGTCGAGCACCCGCCGCACCGAGTCGCTCATCTGCGTCACCGCTTGGCCGAACACTGCCTTGCCGTCCATCCGGAAGTAGTTGGAGGCCTGTCCGGAACTGCGTTCGGCGCGACTGACGGCGGGGGTCATCAGCAGGTCGAACTGGTGGCCGTCGCTGCCGAGGTCGAAGGCCAGCAGCGCGCCTTCTTCATCGGCATCGCCGGCACGCAGCACCACCGCTCCGGCGCCGTCGCCGAACAGTGCGCGGGTCGAGCGATCGGCGGGGTCGAGGGTATGGCTGAAAGTGTCCACCCCGACCAGCAGCGCGCTGTCCGCCAGCCCGGCGCTGATCAGCGAGCCGACGCTGGCCAGGCCGTAGACGAAGCCGGTGCAGGCGGCGGACAGGTCGAACGCGAGCGCGCCGACCAACCCCAGGCGCGCCGCGACCCTGGGCGCGGTGGCCGGGCAGCAGAAGTCGCCGGTGCTGGTCGCCAGCACCACCGCGTCGACCCGCTCCAGCCCCGCCGAGGCGAGCGCGGCGGAGGCCGCCCGCAGGGCCAGGTCGCCGCTGCCGAGGTCGCCGGCGATATGCCGCTGGCGCACGCCGGTGCGGCTGCTGATCCAGGCGTCGGAAGTGTCCAGCTCGGCGGCGAGCATGTCGTTGCTGAGCACGGCCTCGGGCAGGTAGCTGCCCAGGCCGCAGACCACGGCGGCGCGCGGCATGGCTCAGGCTCCCTGGACGATCTTGGCGGCGGCCTCGACCCCGCCCAGGGCCTCGAGGTGCCGCAGCGGATTCCAGAAGTCGCGGTAGAGCAGGATCTGTCCGTCGCGGGTGCGCAGCACCGAGATGTAGTCCTGCGCCAGCTTGCCGCCGGAAACGGTGGCCACGCCGTCGCCATGGAATTCGCCGATGGCCAGGTCGGGGTCGGCGGTCTCGTAGAACTGCACGTCGGTGAAGCGCACGGTCAGGTGCTCGGGGAACAGGCGCATGTGCGCCCAGATGGTTTCGCGGCCCTCGAAGCGGGTCTTCCAGCCCGGCGGGGCGTAGGGGAATTCGAGTACGCCTTCCGGATGGAACAGGTCGCACCAGCCACGGGCATCGCCGTTTTCCAGGAGGCGCAGGCTGTGGACGAGAATTTCCTTGGCATTCATTGGGCGATCCTCTCGATCGGGTTGGCGTGGGAGGCGGGGTTCGCCGGGGCGCTGCATCCGGTACGCACCGGCACGCTGATCAGGGCGCGGAGGAAGGTGATGGGCAGCCACTGCAGCTCCGCGTGGGGCACTGCCAACTGGAGGTCGGGGAAGCGCGCGAGCAGGCGCTGGATGGCGATCCGCCCCTCCAGCCGGGCCAGCGAGGCGCCGACGCAGTAGTGCACGCCGAAGCCGTAGCCGAGATGGCCATCGGTGTTGCGGGTGAGGTCGAGGCGGTCGGGATCGTCGAAGCGCTCGGCGTCGTGGTTGGCGGTCAGGTTGGAGACCAGGATGTATTCGCCGGCGGGAATGGTGACCCCGTCCAGTTCCACGTCTTCCACGGTGAAGCGCAACATCGAGGCGCGCACCGGACTGTCGTGGCGGACCAGTTCTTCCATGGCGTTGGGCAGGAGTTCCGGCCGCGCCCGCAACAACGCCAGTTGCTCCGGGTTGACCAGCAGGGTGACCAGCGCATTGCCGATCATGTTCATGGTGGTTTCGAAGCCGCTCATCATCAGCAGGTGGGCCATGGAGACGAGTTCCGCCTCGCTCAGTTGGCCGCTCTCGTCGGCGGCCTGTACCAGCCCGCTGTAGACGTCGTCGGCCGGCTGCCGGCGCTTGGCCTCGAGCAGCACGCGCAGGTAGTCGACCTGCGCATCGGCCAGGGCCTGGGCCTCTTCCGGCGACAGCAGTTCCGCCTGGCGCTCCCAGGACTGGCGGGCGTGTTCGCGCTCGGCCTCGGGAATACCCAGCAGCTCGAAGATCACCGCGATAGTCAGCGGGATCGCGAAGTCGGCCATCAGGTCGGCCTGTTCGCGGCCGGCCATGGCGTCCAGCAATTGCTCGGTGATCCGTTCTATATGCGGTTGCAGGCGTTCCACCTGGCGCGGGGTGAAAGCGCGGCCGACCAGCGAGCGCAGGCGGGTATGGTCCGGCGGGTCGAGGTTGAGCATGTGGTGGCTGAGTCCCTCGCCGATACCCGCGCGCGGGCTGCCGGTACGCTTCGCGTAGAGTTCGGCGGCCTGCCGGGCGTCGCGGCGGACGCCCGGATGGTTGAGGACCTTGCGCGCGTCGCGGTAGCGCGTCACCACCCACACCGGATGCTCGGCGGCGCGGTGCGCGGGACGCGGCGCGCCGTCCACCTGCAGGCCGTCGTAGAGCGCGTGCAGTGGCGAGATCAGTTCCTCGCCCAGTCTCAATTTGCGATCAGGCACGTTGCTCCTCCTTCGCCGCCGGGGCGGCGGTGACGATGGGGCGGAACATCCCGTCGATCACGCTATCGGGCAGCAAGCGCGCGAGCAGGGTGCCGCGGCGCACGTCGGCGCCGACCCGGTAACGGGTCCGCGGCTTGGCCGCGGTGAGCGCGGCATGCACCGCGGCGGCGACGTCGGCGGGCTTGGTCGCGCTGTTGCGCGCGCCGTCCTCGTTGGCCTGGAGGAAGCGCAGGTAGGTATCGCGATAGAGGTCGGCGACGGCGTCGGGGGCGTCGGCCAGGGCGCGCTCGCCCTCGCTGGCGATCTTGCCCCAGATTGGTGTCCAGATCGCCCCGGGGCTGACCACCGAGACCTGGATGCCCATGGGCGCCAGCTCGCGGCGCAGGGCGTCGCTCACTCCTTCCTTGGCGAACTGCGCGGCGGAGTAAGCGCCCAGGTAGGGAATGGCAACCGAGCCGAGGCCCGAGGTGACGTTCACCAGGCGCGCCGCGCCGCCACGGCGCAGCAGCGGCAGGATCGCCCGGGTCACCGCGAGCTGGCCGATCAGGTTGACTTCCAGCTGGCGCCGCAGCAGGTCGCTGGAGACACATTCCAGCGGCGCGGAAATACAGATCCCGGCGTTGTTCACCAGGCCCCAGAGCCCGGTATCGCCGACTTTCTCCGCCACCTGCGCGGCGGCCCGGCCAATGGATTCCTCGTCGGTGACATCGATCAGCAGCGTGCTGATCCGACCGGACGTACAGGCGTTCGCCAGGCGCTCGCCATCCTCCTGGCGGCGCACCCCGGCGATCACCTGGAAACCCTGTTCGGCCAGGTGCAGCGCAGTTTCCCGGCCGAGGCCGCTGGAGGCGCCGGTGATCAGTACGTGGCGGCCCTGGGGCGAGAGAGGTTTGCTGGTGAATAACATGTCATTGCTCCTCGAGGGCGGATCGTTGGGGGGCGTGGATCGCCGACAGCAGGGTGCCCAGGCAATCTTCGGCCAGGCGTTCGGCGCGTTCGCCGGGGACCGCTTCGTCGATATAGGTGAAGTTCCAGAACAGCCGGCCATGGCTGGAGTTGATGGCGGCCACGAAGTAGCCGTTCACCGAGATGCCGGTGAGGAACTGCGCGTCGGAGAGGCGCAAGGCGCCGATCCGCTCGGGGAACGGATAGCGACCGATGTTGGAGGAGCACAGGTTGATCGGCCCTTCGGCTTCCATGAAGGTCATGAATGGCCGCGCGTCGGCCATGCAGCGCGGCGCAGCGCTGGCGACCAGGGTGACCAGGTTGAAATGATGGCCCTGGCGACGGCGTTCGCCGAGGTCGTCGGTGAGCGCGCGGGCGACCTCCCAGAACGGCCGGGCGATGTCCAGCACCACCGGTACCGTGGCGACGTAGGTGCCTACTTCGTCGGGGCGCACCGGCGGCTCCAGTTCGTCGCGGAAGTCGATCGGCGAGCCGATGGCGATGTGGCTCGGGCGGCGCTGGTGGTCGTGGCCGGCGGCGATGGCCAGCGCCGCGGTCAGCGCGCCGTGTACCGTGGTGCCGTGTTCGCGGGCGCGTCGTTGCAGCTGTTCCAGCTGTGCGCCGTCCAGTTCCCGGTGCAGCAGGCGGGTACGCCGTGCCTCCAGCGGCACCGGGTTGCTCGGCTCGATCCGGCCCGGGCGGTGGCGGCCGACCAGCGCTTCGTCCTGGGCGGTCTGCTCGGCCAGGCGCGCCGCGCCTTCGTCGCCGGTGAAGCGGCGCGGACGCAGATCCTCCGCCGGCGGCAGGGCGCTGGCGCTCCAGGGTTGCGCGGCGGGGTCGGCGGCCAGGGTCAGCCATTGTTCGGCGAGGGTCAGCACGGTAGTGCCGTCGGCGATGATGTGCGGTACCACGACCAGCAGGTCGTGGGCGCCGGCGTCGGTGGCGATCGCCACGGTACGGATCAGTGGCCCGCTGTCCGGATCGATGCGTTCCGGCAATTCGCGCTCGTTGATTTCCCGTAGCCATCGGTCCTCGCCGCCACCGCGCACCTCGCGCAGCGGGATGGGCCGCTCGCAGGGCACCCAGCGCGGGTCGAGCCCGGCATCGTGCTCGATCCGCGCGCGCAGCAGCGGATGCCGCGCCTGCAGCGCGTCGAGGCCGCGGCGCAGGTCGTCGATGGACAACTGGCCATGGACCCGCACCCGGGAAATCACGTTCAGCGCGGAGAACTGGTCGCTGAGCCAGTACCAGCGTTCCACCGCGGACAGCGGGCGTCGTATCTCGGCCATCATTCGACTCCTGGGAAGGTCAGTGCCAGTTCGTTCTGCCGGGCGAAGGTTCGCTCCGGAGCGAAGCGGAAGTAGAGATCGCGGGCGACGGTGCGCAGCGGATGCTCCAACTGCTCGATGCGGCTCAGCGCCCGCGAGGTCTCGACCATCGCCCTGGCGCGGTCGCGACGGCGGTTCTCGTAGGCGCGCAGGGCGGCTTGCGGGTCGTCGATGGTGGCCAGGCAGTGGGCCAGCACCGCGGCGTCTTCGATGGCGATGGCGGCGCCCTGGCCGAGGCTGGTCAGCATCGGATGCGCGGCATCGCCGAGCAGGGTCACCGGGCCGTCGCCCCAGCGCTCCAGGAACGGTCGGTCCTGGGCCGGCAGGCTGCTGATGTCGGCCTCCGGGGTCGCCTCGATGACCGCCTGCACTTCGTCGGCCCAGCCGGCGTAGAGGCGCTGGATGCCCGCCTTGCCGCCGCGCCAGTCTTTCGCCTGCTCGGCCGGCATGTTGCGGGTGCCCCACCAATAGACGTTGCCTTCGCCGATGTCGGCGAGACCGAAGCGCTGCCCACGGCCCCAGTAATGGGCGACGTAGCCCGGCGTCACCTTCGGATGGCGGAACGCCGGCGTGGCGCGCCAGATCACGTAGTGCCAGTCGGTGGGACGCTCCGGGCCGGTCATGGTGGCGCGGATCGCCGAGTTGAAGCCGTCCGCGCCGATCAGCACGTCGGCGTGCACTTCGCGGCCGTCGCTGCAGAGCACGGTGACGCCTTCGCCGTCGGCGTGGCGCAGGTAGCCGGTGGCGCTCACGCCCAGTTCGATGCGGCAGTCACGGGCCTGTTCCAGCAGCGCCTGCTGCAGGCTCGCGCGATGGATCGCCAGGCTCGGCTGGCCGAGCTGGCGGGCCAGGCCGCCGAAGTCGATGGCGCGGATCGGTCGCCCGCGCCGGGTGAGGAACCGCAGCGAGTCGAAGGCCTGGGCGCGGGTAAGGTCAGGGCGCACGCCGACCCTCTCCAGGGCGGTCAACGCGTTGGGCATCAGCGACAGCGCCGAGCCGACCGCGCGCAGCTCCCTGGCCCGCTCGTAGAGTTCGACCTCGAAGCCGGCGGCCTTCAGGCAGGCGGCCGCGGCGAGCCCGCCGATGCCGGCGCCGGCGATGACGATCTTCAGGGGGTGTCTGCTCATGGGCGGGTCCGTTCGCTGGTGGTGGAGGGTTCGAGCAACGCGGCGATCTCTGCCGCGACCGTCTCGACATAGGGTTCTTTCATCAGCACCAGGTGGTCGCCGGGTACGTCGATCACATCGAGGCGGCCGCTGGTCCAGTGCTGCCAGCCGTTCTTCGGATCGCCGTAGTGGGTGCCGGCGGCGTCGTGCATCGGCTTCAGCGCCAGCGGCAGCGGGCCGTCCGCGCGCAGCAGGGTCATGTCCTGGTCGCTGACCTCCGGGCGATAGCCGATGAGTGCCTGCCAGCTCGCCCGGAACAGCTCGTAGAGCCGTTGCACGGTGGCGCGCGGGGTGCCGGCGGGAAGCACGCCGGCCTCGATGGCGCGTTCGACGATGTGGTCGAGCTTCTGCTCCAGGCTCGCGCCTTCAGGCAGCGGCTCGACCTCCTCGTCGCTGCGCTCGAACCAGACCAGTTCCCAGTAGAAGAACAGCAGCAGGGCTTCGTCGCTGGCGCTGCCGGCGTGGTTGCGGTCGACGGTGATGGAGTCGAGCACGATCAGTTGGGCGACCGCCTGTGGGTCGAGCGCGCGCAGTTGCCGGGCCATCTCGTAGGCGACGAAGCCGCCGAACGACCAGCCGCCGAGGTAATAGGGGCCTTCCGGCTGCACCCGGCGGATCGCCGCGAGGTAACTGGCGGCGATGTCCTCGAGGACCGCCAGCGGCGTACTGCCCTGGCCGGTGCCGGCCGCCTGCAGGGCATATACCGGCTGCTCCGGCGGCAGTGCGCGGACCAGCGGCAGGTAGCAGAGTACGTGGCCGCCGAGCGGGTGGACGAGGAACAGCGGCGGGCGGCTGCCGCCGGCACGGATCGGTACCAGCGGGTCGAAGGCGCGCACCGCCGAGCGCTCCCGCAGGCGTTCGGCCAGGCCCTCCACGGTCGGCGTCTCGATCAGCGCGGCCATCGGCAGGTCGACGCCATAGCGCTTCTCGATCAGCAGCATGAAGCGCATCGCGCTGAGCGAGGTGCCGCCGAGGTCGAAGAAGCTGTCGCGGATGCCTACCCGGGGACGATCCAGCAACTCGCCGAGGAGTCCGGCCAGGGTGCGCTCGTAGTCGTCGCGCGGGGCCAGGTACTCGATGTTCGACCCGTGCTCCAGCGGCAGCGCGCGCAGGGCGGCGTCGTCGCGCTTGCCGCTGGGGGTGAGGGCGAAGCCGTCGACCCAGGCGAAGTGCGCCGGCACCATGTGTTCCGGCAGTTCGCTGCGCAGCGCCTGCTTCAGTTCGGCGAGATCCACCGCCTCGGGCTCGCCGAGCAGGAAGGCAGCGAGGAATGCATCGTTGCCCTGGCGCTCGCGAGCCACCACCGCCGCGCCGCGCAGGCCCGGCTGGCGCTCGGCCTGGCGCATGATCGCCAGCTCGACCTCGGCCGGCTCGATGCGGAAGCCGCGGACCTTGACCTGGGTATCGGCGCGGCCGAGCCAGACGATCTCGCCGTTGCCGAGGATGCGCCCGAGGTCGCCGGTGCGGTAGAGCCTGGCGCCGGGTCGCCAGGGATGTTCGACGAAGCGCTCGGCGGTGAGTTCGGGGGCGCGGTGGTAGCCGCGCGCGAGGCAGTCGCCGCCGAAGTACAGCTCGCCGGTAACGCCGACCGGTACCGGGCGCAGCGCGGCGTCGAGCGCCTGCACCTCGACCCCGTCCAGCGGCCGGCCGATCGGCGGCAGGTCCGGGTAGTGCGCCGGGTCGCCGCTCAGCGAGTGGTAGGTGACCTGGTGCGTCTCGGTGGGGCCGTACTGGTTCTCCAGCAGCAGCCCGGGCATCGCCGCGCAGAACGCGCGGACGTCTTCGGTGATGCGCAACTGCTCGCCGGAGGACACCACCACGCGCAGGGCGCCGGGGCGTACGCCCAGCGCGTTGGAGGCCTCGGCGAGGCGTTGCAGGGCGACGAAGGGCAACAGCACGCGCTGGACCTGGCGGCGTTCGAGGACATGCAGCAGCGCGGAGGGGTCCATCCGCTCGCGGTTGGAGATGAGTTGCAGCTCGCCGCCGCCGCACAGCGTGGAGAAGATCTCCTGGAAGGCCATGTCGAAGCTCAGCGGCGCGAACTGCAGGGTGCGCAGCCCCGGTACGCCGCTGGCGACGCGCAGTTGCCACTGGGTGTAGTTGGCCCACATCCGGTGGCTGAGCTCGACGCCCTTCGGCCGCCCGGTGGAACCGGAGGTGAACAGCAGCATGGCCAGCTCGTCGAGCTGCGGCGCGGCGAAGGTTTCGGGCTCGATGTCGGCGACCAGTTCCTCTACCGGCAGCACCCGTTCCGCCGCGGCGACATGGGCGTGCTCGGGATGCGCGACCACCCGGAACGGCTGCGCGGTCTCCAGGATCAGCGCCAGGCGCTGCGCGGGATAGCTGACGTCCAGCGGCACGCAGACCAGGCCGGCGCGCAGGATGCCCCAGATCGTCGCGATCATCTCCGGCGAACGGTTCAGCGCCACCCCGATCGCATCGCCGCGGCGTGCGCCGGCGCGGACCAGGCGGGTGGCCACGCAGCGCGCCACATGGTCGAGGTCGCGATAGGTCCAGCGTTGCTCCTCGAAGGCCAGCGCGGCGCTGCCCGGCAGCGCCTCGACCTGGCGTTCGAACAGGCTGACGACGTCGACCAGCGGCTCGGGCCGGGTAGCGGCGTCGCGGCGAGGGGCGAGGAAGGCGAAGTCGGCGGCTTCGTCGGGATGCTCGGCGAGGCGCCACAGGAGCTCGACGAAGGTCGCGCCGATCAGCGCGGCCTGGCTGCGGCTGATGCCGCGGCCGTCGCTGTCGATGCGCAGGTACATGCCGTCGCTGGGCGTGGCGATCACGTTGACCAGCAGGGCGAAGTTGGTTTCTTCCCAGACGCGGAAGTCGCGCAGTTGCCACAGCGGTTCGAGGACATGCAGGTTGACGTAGTTGAAGGCGCTGCTCAGTTCGTCGCCGACGATCTGCTGGATGGCGCTGAGCGGATAGCGGCGATGGGCGTGTCCGTCGCGCTCCTGGCGGAACAGCGCATCGGCTACCTCGATCCAGCTATGCCCGGCAATCTCCGAGCGGACCGGCACGGTATTCAGGAACAGGCCGACCATGCGGTCGGCGTCGGGCAGTTCGGGGCGGCCGTTGCTGATCGCGCCGGTGACCACGCTGTCGCTGCGGGAGAACAGATGCAGGGTCAGGCAATGGGCGGCGAGCAGCAGCGATTTCAACGGCAGTCCGCGTTGCGCCGCAGTGGCCTTGAGTCGCTCGAGCAGCCCGTCCGGCAGCGCTTCGCGATGGCTGGCCGGACCTTGCGCGGCTTGCGGCTCGTGGGCGCCGAAGCCGTCGAGGCGGGTCATCCTCGCGCCCTCCAGCAGCCCGGTCCAGTACCCCACGGCGGCCGGCGAAGCCAGCGCGGCCAGCTCCTCGCGGACATGGCAGGCCAGCGCCGGCGCCGGGCCCGGCAGCGGCTCGCCACGGTAGGCGGCGACCAGCGCGACGATCAGGTTGGCCACGCTCCAGCCGTCGAGGATCGCATGGTGGAAGCTGAACACCAGGTCCAGGCCGTCCTCGCGGACGAACGCGGCGAACAGGAACAGCCCGGGCTGTTGCAGCGAATAGCGATGGAAGCGGCGTTGGCGGATGTGCTCGTCGAGCACCGTCCCGGCCTCCGGGTTGCCGCGCAGGTCCAGGATCAGCGGCTCGCTGCGTGCCTGGGCATGCACCAGTTGCAGCGGTTCGGATGCGCCGCTGAGGTCGAACGACGAACGCAGCGCGGGATAGGCGGCGACCACCCGGTCCAGCGCGTGGCGGAACGCGGCTTCGTCCCAGGCCAGGTCGAAGCGGTAGTGGAACACGTCGTGGTAGACCGACGAGTCGGGGCGCTGGCGGCTATGGAAGAGCAGGCCGAGACTCAGCCGGCTGGTCGGGAAGGCGTCCTCCAGCCCTTCCAGGCGCGGCTTGTCGACTTCGGAAACCAGTTCGAACGGCTGGTAGCTTCGCTCCGCGAGCGGACGCACCAGGCGCTCGGCGAGGCCCGCCACCGTCGGGTTGCGCATCAGGTCGGCGAGTTCGAAGCCCAGGCCGCGCCGCTGTGCGGCGGCGCGGATGCGCAGCATCAGGATCGAGTCGCCGCCGAGGGCGTAGAAGTCGTCGTGCACGCCGACCTCCGCCACGCCGAGGACATCGGCCCACACTGCCGCCAGTTCGGCCTCGGTCGCCGTGCGCGGCGCAACCGCCGCCACCTGTTCCGGCGGTGCCGGCAGTTGCCGGCGGTCGAGCTTGCCGTTGGCGCTGAGCGGCAGGCTGTCGATGCGCACGAAGAAGGCCGGCAGCATGAAGTCCGGCAGCGTCGCCGAAAGTCCGGCGCGCAATTGACCGGGGTCGAGTTCCGCCGCAGCCACGTAGTAGCCGACCAGGTGCGTGCCGCGTACCGCCGAATCGCGTGCCACGACCGCGGCGTCGCGTACGCCGGGAAGCGCGGCGAGGCGGTCGCGAACTTCGTCGGGTTCGACCCGGTTGCCGCGGATCTTCACCTGGTCGTCGGCGCGGCCGAGGTATTCGAGGTTGCCGTCGGCCAGCCAGCGGGCCAGGTCGCCGGTACGGTAGAGACGGCCGCCGGCGACGAAGGGGTCGGCGAGGAAGCGCTCGGCGTTCAGCTCCGGCCGGTTCAGGTAGCCGCGGGCGACGCCGACGCCTCCTATATATAGCTCGCCGACGGCGCCGAGGGGCTGCGGCCTGAGCGCGCGGTCGAGGACGTACAGGCGCAGGTTGTCGATCGGCCGGCCGATCGGGACCCGCGTGGGGTTGTCGCTGGCGCATTCATGGTCGGACACGTCGACGGTGGCTTCGGTCGGTCCGTACAGGTTGACCAGTCGCACGGCCTCGCCGAACAGCCGGCGGAAGCGCGCGACCTGCAACGGCGCGAGGGCTTCGCCGCTGCAGAACACCAGGCGCAGCGAGCTTGCCGCCGCGCGGGCGGTCGGGTCGCCGTCGAGCAGGTCGAGGAACGGCGTCAGCATCGACGGCACGAAGTGGATGACCGTGACCGCGTCGCGCTGGATGCTCCGCAGCATTTCCCGCGGGTCCTTCTCGGCGCCGGGCGGCAACAGCGACAGGCGGGCGCCGGTGAAGCTCCACCAGAACAGCTCCCAGACGGATACGTCGAAGGTCACCGGAGTCTTTTGCAGAAGCACGTCGCGTTCGCCGATCGGATAACGACGCTGCATCCAGTTCAGGCGGTTGACCACCGAGCGGTGTTCGACCATCACGCCCTTGGGCACGCCGGTCGAGCCGGAGGTATAGATGACATAGGCCAGGTCGCTGGGCGCCACGTTGGCCGCCGGCAGGTCGCCGGTGCCCTGCGGCAGGCGTTCGAGGTGCAGCACGCGCGTCTCGCCCAGGCTCTCGCCGAGTGTCGCCGCGCGCTCGTCCACCAGCACCACGCGGGCGCCGCAGTCTTCCAACAGCAGGCGGACGCGCTCCAGGGGATGGTCGGGATTGATCGGCACATAGGCGCCGCCGGCGCGCTGCACGCCGAGGATCGCCGGCAGCAGGTGCGGACCGCGGGCGACCAGTAGCGCTACCCGCTCGTCGGTCCTCACACCCGCTGCGCGCAGGGCGTCGGCCACGGCCTGGACCTTGGCGTCCAGCTCGGCATAGCTGAGCGTGCCGCCGTCGGCTTCCAGCAGCGCGGTGCGTTGCGGGGTGCGCGCCACCTGCTCGGCGAACAGCGTGGGCAGGGTAGCCTGCTCGGGGAATGCCTGGTCGGTGGCGTTGCGGGTGTGGATCAGTTCCTCGCGCTCGGCGGCCGACAGCGGATCGAGTTCGCCGAGGCGGCGCTCGCCGCCCTCCACCAGGGCGCGCAGGAAGGTTTCGATATGCCGCGCCGCGGCGTCCATGGGGAAGTCGGCGTCGAACACATCGCAGGCGTATTCGAAATCCACCTGCGCGTCGCTGTGCCCGTCGAACTCGGAGACCCAGATGGCCAGCGCGTCCGGGTCATGGGCGTGGGTCTGCGCCACGGTCTCGACGCTGGCGTTCGGGATCGCCTGGGCGGCGGGCCAGCGCATGTAGGAAAGGGTGGTGTCGAACAGTGGCGAGGCGCCGCGCAACAGGTCGCCGAGGGGCATCTTCTGGTGGCGCAGCAGCGTCCGGGTCGCCTCGCGCAACTGCGCCAGGAATTCGTCGATGGTCTGTTCCGGCGCGGTGCGGATGCGTAGCGGCAGGGTATTGGCGAAGTGCCCGACCACTTGCTTGGCCGCGCGGTCGGCGCGGTTCAGCACCGGTACGCCGAGGACCACGTCGTCGTTCTGGTGGATTCGCGCCAGGTACAGCGCCACGGCGGCGGAGAGGAACAGGAAGGGCGATTCGCCACGATCGCGGATCGCGTCGAGCAGCGCGCGTTCCAGCGTCAGCCTGTGGCGCGCGGTGCGGCGCAGCCCGGCCGGGCGCCTGCGGGTGAAGAGGGCCGGCTCCAGGCCCTCCAGGGCCTCGGCGAAATAGGCGCGGTCGCCGCGGTACTGTTCCGAACCGGAGTAGTCGTCGGTCCCCAGCTGCGCCAGGAGGGAAGCCGTCGGCATCTGCGCCTGTGGCTCGCCTAGCTCGCCCAGGTAGCCGGCGCGCACCCGGCTGAGGAATAGCTGCAGGCCCCAGGCGTCGCTGACGATATGGTGGGTGCGCACGTAGACGTAGAGCGCCTGGTCGCTATGCAGCAGGGCCAGGTCCACCAGGCTGCGGCCGTCCAGCGGGTAGGCGTGGCGGAAGGCGTCGCGCAGCCAGGATCGCACGGCGGCCTCTGGGTCGCGGTCGGCGCGCAGGTCGACCTGGCGCACGTCGAAATCGGCGTCTGTATCCAGCCACTGGTACGGCGTACCGTCCGTCTCGCCGAGGCGCAGGCGGAACGCCTCGGTGTCTCGCGCCGCCTGCAGCAGCGCCCGTTCCAGGGCCTGGGTATCGACCTCGCCGGTGAAGCGGTCGTAGCTGAAGATGGTGTACTGGTCGAGTTCCGGAAACTGCGCGGCGGCGACCCAGATGTCCCGTTGGTAGGGCGATAGCGGCAAGCGAGCGAAACGAACCATCCCTGCGTCCTCTTCAACAATCCATCGGTTCGACGAACACGGGCACCGCACGCCTCGCCGGACAGGTTCCACCCGTCGACGTTTCAGCGCGCCGTAGCCAGCGTGGTTGGCAGGGAAGCGGCGGCACCCGAAGCAAGAGCGGGGTGTACTATTACTTTTGGCAGGCTCGAAGAAATAGCTGTTAATTCTTGCAGGGTAATCGCGTTGTTAACTGTTAATTCTGGTAGGTAATTACGAGGCAACTTACAAATCTGTTAGGTTCCGGGAAACGTGCGTCGCGGCCCTGCATGACTATGCTTCACGAGATTACCTTCGCCGGCCTTTTCGAAGTTGCAGCGAGCCTTTCGAAAGTTTCTGGCTGATGCATAATGGGCCGCTCGGAAGAGGCGCATTAACGGATATATATCCGCGCCCTGGCGAACAACGAACGCATGCCCTGAAAGGTTTGCCGGATGGATTACCAACAGTTCCAGGAGGTTGCATGAAAACCGATGACAAGGACCGCGAAGGCGGCGACTCCCACGGCGCCATCGGCGCCAAGCTGATGGAGTACGCGCTCAAGGTCAGGAAGGTGTTCGTCACCGGCGGGGTCGACGAGAAGATGGCCAAGGACGTCGTCCAGCAGCTGCATATCCTCGCCTCGATCAGCGACGATCCGATCTACATGTTCGTCAATTCCCCGGGTGGCCACGTCGAGTCCGGCGACATGATCTTCGACGCGATCCGCTTCATCACTCCGAAGGTCATCATGATCGGTTCCGGCAGCGTTGCCAGCGCCGGCGCGCTGATCTACGCCGCGGCGGACAAGGAAAACCGCTATTCGCTGCCCAATACCCGCTTCCTCCTGCACCAGCCGTCGGGTGGCATCCAGGGGCCGGCGAGCAACATCGAGATCTACCGCCGCGAGATCGTGCGGATGAAGGAACGCCTCGACCGGATCTTCGCCGAAGCCACCGGGCAGACGCCGGAGAAGATCAGCGCCGACACCGAGCGCGACTTCTGGCTGAACGCGGAGGAGGCCGTGCAGTACGGCCTGGTCAACAAGATCATCGTTTCGGAACGGGAGATCACGCTGCCTGGCCAGTGAGTTTCCGCAGGCCGGACAAATACGAAGGCGGGCGCGAAGAGCGTATTTCTCGATTCTCTTCTCGCTCGCTTTTCTTTCTTTAATTTCCGATCGATAGGGTAACTTTTCTTACTTTTATTTTGCTTGCTTTCAAAATGCCATCAGCAAGAGTGGCTGGCTTTTGCAAAGTCTCACGTCGCGCGCCCGTTATTTTCAATCATTCTATAGAGCGCCATTTTTCAGGCTTACGGAAATGACCTTCCGTCTGCCGGACTTGTTTGACTCGACCTGACGTAAGCAATGGACAAGCGCCGCGAAAGTTCCAGCTTCCGCGGCGCTTGCCGGTATTTCCAGTGAATTGTTTTCAGGCGTTCGCCGCGCGCCGGGCCGCCGGCGAGTTGGCCAGGTATTCCAAGGCTTCCTGGGTATTCGCCTCGTGCTCGGGGTGGTACCAGGGATTGAAGTAACGGGCGACGTCGCGGAAGGTGTGCGCGAGGTTCGGCAGCAGGCCCTGCTTGCCGAGCCGCCACCAGGTTCGTAGGAATCCCTGGCGCTTGGCGCCGCGCAGGCCCGGGTCCTGGTCGAGAAGGGTGCGGGTGCCGTCGGCGAGCAGGTAGACCAGTATCGCGATGACCAACAGCATGGTCAGTTGCCGGGTGACGAAGCTGCCGCCCAGATGCACGTGCAGGTCGTGGGCGACGCTGCGGTGCTCGACTTCCTCGGCGCCGTGCCAGCGCAGCAGGTCGAGCATCACCGGGTCGCTGCCGCGGCGATCCAGCTCGCGGGCCTCCAGCACCCACTTGCCGAGCACGCAGGTGAAATGCTCCACCGCGGCGATGATCGCGCAGCGCTGGCGCAGCCACCAGCCGTCGAGGGCGCGGGTCAGGCGGTTCTGGCCCAGCGGGTAGTCGCAGAGCAGGCGTTCGAAAAGGAAATCCATCTTGTCGGTGAACGGCTTGGAGTCGATGTCGAACCTGCTCAGGTAGCGCTGGATCGCGCCGTCGTGGGCCCGCGAATGCATCGCTTCCTGACGGATGAAACCCTGCACGTCGTCGCGCAGGCGGGCGTCGCTAACCAGCGGCAAGGCCTTGTTGTAGAGGCGGCAGAACCACAGTTCGCCCGAAGGCAGGAGCATGTGCAGGACGTTCATCACCTGGGACGCTTCCGCTTCGCCGGGAACCCAGTGCAGGGGGGTATCGCTGAAGTCGAAGCGGACCTTGCGCTGGACCAGCTTGTGGTGGAATTCGCTCATGGCAGGCTCTCAGGAAGTCAGGTCGAAGCGCGCGAGAAACCGCGTGGCCCAGGGCGCGAAGCGCCATTGCAGGGCGCCGAGGTGCACCTCGCTGCCCACCGAGACCACCGCCTTGTTGCGCTCCACGGCACGCACCAGCTTTTCCCCGACGGTGTCCGGGTCGAGCCGGCGTCGCTTGTAGAAGCGCTGGATCTTCGCCTGGCGCCGTGCCTGGCGTTCGGCGTCCATGCCGACGAAGCGGGTGGCCTGGACGATGCCGGTATCGACGAAGCCCGGGCACACCGCAGTGACTCCGATCGAACGTCCCGCCAGTTCCGCCCGCAGGCATTCGCTGAGCATCAGTACCGCGGCCTTGCTGGTGGCGTAGGCGGGGTAGTTGCGCGACGGCGCGAAGGCCACGCCGGAGGCGACGTTGACCAGGTGTCCCGGCTTGTTCGCCGCGACCATCTGCCGGCCGAACAGGCGGCAGCCATCGATCACGCTCCACAGGTTGACCCGCAGCAGGCGCTCCCATTCCGCGGGCGAGGTGTCGAGCATCGGCCCGGCCATGCCGATGCCGGCATTGCTGACCACCACATCCGGGACTCCGAGGGTGTCGCGCACCCACTCGGCGAAGGTCTCCATGGCCTGGGTATCGCCGACGTCGACCTGGTAGACATGGGCCGTGGCGCCAAGGGCGCGGGCCAGTTCGGCGCTGCGTTCGGCGGCTTCCAGGTCGAGATCGGCGGCGAGCAGGCTGGCGCCGCGCTCGGCGAAGCTGAGCAGGGTCGAACGGCCGATGCCGCCGCCGGCGCCGGTGACCACCACCAGCTTGCCGCTCATCGAGCGCGCGTCGGGCCGGACCTGGGCGCGTTGCAGGGCTGGCGGCGACTCGCCGGTTTCCTGGGCGTCGATGAACTCGCCGAGCCAGCCGGCCAGTTGCTCCGGCTCGGCCAGCAGTTGCCAATGGCCGACGCTCGCCTCGCGCCGCCACAGGCGTGGCGCCCACAGGCTGAGGTGCTGGAACAGCTGGGCGCCGACGTAACGGTCGCGGGTCGGTACGATCAGTTGCACCGGCACTTCGGTGTGGCGCTTGCGCGGACGGAACAGGCTGCGGATGAAGTTGCCGCGGTACAGCTTGACCCCGTGCCGGCCGTCGCTGGCCTGGGTCGGGTTGACCTGCGGATGGCGGACGCCTTCGGCGCGCTTCAGGAACTGCGGCCAGAGCCGGGCCAGGCCGGCGCTCCAGAGCAGCTCGGGTAGGACGGGGGTATGGAAGAAGGCGATGTACCAGGAGTGGAGCAACTGGCCGAATACCGCTTTCAGGGCCTTCGGACTGCGCTGCCTGAGGTGTTCGCGCATCCAGAAGCCGACATGGTCCAGGCAGGGACCGGAGATCGAGGTGTAGGACGCGATCAGCGGTCGGCACTGCGGATCGGTGACGCTTTCCCAGGTCTGGATCGAGCCCCAGTCATGGGCCAGCAAGTGTACCGGGCGGTCCGGGCTGGTGGCGCGGATCACCGCCTGCAGGTCTTCGCTGAGCCGCTGCAGGTGGTAGTCGCGGCTCCAGCGTGGCTTGTCCGAAGCGCCGGCGCCACGCACGTCGTAGGCGACGATGCGGTAGCGCCCGGCCAGTTGGCGGATCAGCGGCAGCCAGGTCTCGTGGTTGTCCGGGTAGCCATGCACCATCAGCAGCGTCGGCTTGCCGTTGTCCGGCGCGCCCCAGCAATGAACCGCCAGGCGCACGTCGCCGGACTGCACGAACAGGCGTTCCGGCTGCAGGTCGGGGAGGGCGAGGAGCGCGTTCATGCGGCCTCCCGTGCTTGCGGCAGCAGTCCGCGCGCCTGCCAGCGGCGGACGTGCGGCAGGTCGTCGTCGAGCCAGTAGGCGTCGTCTTCGGTGACTACCAGCAGTTCCTCGAACTTGGCGCCCACCCCGCGTAGCCCCAGGTGCGGTTCCACTGCCCAGAGACCGGGCGTCGGCGGGTGCTCGGAGCGCTTGCCGCTGGACCACAGCGGCGACCAGCCTTCGCGCTTGCCGGTGACCAGCGCGTTGCGCGTCAGGGTGTACAGGTTGCGCACGCCGAAGCGCGCCACCGAGGGACCGCGGCGGTTGCCGAGCTTCTCCACGCGATGGGCGAGCACTTCGAAGGGATAGGCCTTGTGCCGTGGCAGGGTACCCTGGATCACGCAGAGCCGGTCGACCGCCTGGCTGACTTCGGCCAGGGGGCGCCGTTCGCGGATCAGGTCGAGGATGGTGCGTCGGTGTATCAGCAGGTCGTCCATCAGCCGCTCCTGCAACAGGTTGTGGCCGAGCGCGCCGGAGTAGCCGACGTCGGCGGTATAGGCGCCGAGGGTCGGCGCGCAGTCGAGGATGAACGGCATGCCTTCCTCCAGGCGCTGCTTGCCGGGGTAGAAGGCCAGGTTGAAGCCACCGAGATGGCGCAGGCCGTCGAAGCCCTTGAACGAGGTGCGGCTGCCGAACCAGGCGAAGGGCTGGTGGAACCAGTCGTCGACGCCATGATCCTGCAGCCAGCTCTTCATCAGCGCCGCGGCTTCCCTCTCGCTGATGCCGGCGCGCAGTTCGCCGTGGATGGTTTCGCAGCAGGTATAGGCCAGTCGCTGGACCTGGCGGATGTGATCGAGATCGTCGGGAGTGGGTACCCAGGCGCCTTGGGACATGGCTCTCTCCAGGCTGGCTTATCGTTATTGTGACATTGATTGATGTCATGGTTGATGCTGGCCCATAAGCAGGCGTTGCGCCAGCCCTGGGAAGTCTCTTCACGCCGGTGTTACGGCACTTGCTACCGGCGCCGGAAGGCCCGGGGCAGAAGGCTCGGGACGTTTCCCCCGGGTTTTGGCGGTGGTGCCGGAGGAGCGGCTGACCGACGAGTCCAGTCTTTGGTTGGCGCCCGCGCATCCGGACGCCGGCAAAGAGCGTTGCGCCCCCGGAGGTTGTGGCCGTTCGGCGGGCCTCGTTATGATCCGCCTCCATGAGCACACCCCTGACCCTCCTGCAGCGCCTGCTGCAACGTGGCGAGCAGCCGTCCGCCGAGGATGCCCGCGAATACAGCGTCGACGAACTGGCTCGCGCGGCCGGCAGCAGCGTGCGCAACGTACGCGCCTACCAGGACCGCGGCCTGCTGCCGCCGCCGGAGCGGCGCGGCCGGGTCGGCGTGTATTTCGACAGTCATCTCAAGCGCCTGCGGCTGATCAACCAGTTGCTCGAGCGCGGCTATTCCAGCGCCAACATCAAGGAACTGCTGGAGGCCTGGGAACAGGGCCGCGACCTCGACCATGTGCTCGGCCTGGACCAGGCGATCATCGGCGAGTGGAACCTGGAGACGCCCGGCAGCATCGGCTTCGATGAACTCCAGGCGATCTTCGGCGACGAACTGAACGACCGGGTGATCGACAAGGCCCAGGCGCTGGGCCTGCTGCTGTTCGACGGTGAGCGCATGAAGATCCCCAGTCCGCGGCTGTTCCAGGCCGGGCTGGAGCTGTACCGCAGCGGCATCCCGCTGGAGGCGCTGCTCGATCACCTCGGCGAGTTGCGCAGCGACACCGAGCATCTGGCGGCGGGGATCGTCCGCCTGATCGTCACCCACCTGGTGGACGGCCGCGGCACCGACCTGCTGCCCGGGGCGCCGGACCTGCAGGAACTGGCCAAGGTGTTCCTGCGCCTGCGTCCGCTGGCGGAACACGTGGTCCAGGTGGAACTGGCGCGCGGCCTCAAGCTGTCGGCCAACGAAATGCTCGGCGAGCGTGTCGGCGAGATGCTGCGCAAGCTGGAAAAGCCTTCCTGACTCTTCTTCAGATCTTCCGCGCCGCCGCCTGGATCTGTTCCCGCAGCCAGGCGCCGGCCGCTTCGCGCTCGGCGTCGCCGCGCCAGATCTGCACGTAGTCGAAGCGCGGGATCGCCAGCGGCGGCTCGCAGACCGCCAGTTCCTCGGGTAGCCGCAACCTTTCGAGGGTGCGTTCGGCGATGGTCAGTACCAGGTCGGTGCCGGCCAGCAGCGCCGGGGCTACGGTGAAGTGCGGCAGGGTCAGCGCCACCTGCCGGCGCAGGCCGCGCTTTTCCAGGGCGCTGTCGACTTCCTCGGCCGGGTTGTCCTGTAGCGAGACGCGCACGTGGCGGGCCGCCAGGTAGCGGTCGAGGGACAGGCCGTCGGGGCGGTCGAACAGGCTGCGCCGACAGACGCAGACGAAACGCTCCTCGAACAGGCGCCTGGCACGCACGCCCTCCGGAAGCAGGGGGAACACGCCCAGCGCACAGTCCAGCTGTCCTTCGGCGACCTGACGGGCGGTTTCCAGGCGCGGTTCCTGGACTATCCCGAAGCTCACCCCGGGCGCCAGCGCCTGTTGCTGGCGCAGTAGCGCCGGCAGCACCACCCAGGCACCGTAGTCGGACATGCCCAGGCGGAAGTGGCGCCGGCTGCGCACCGGTTCGAAGGCCGGCCCGCCGATCACCCCGCGGACCTGGTCGAGGCTGGCCTGGAGCTTCGGCGCCAGCTCCAGTGCCAGGCTGGTCAACTGCATGCGGCTTTTCACCCGCACCAGCAGCGGATCGCCGAACAGTTCGCGGAGACGCCCGAGGGCGTGGCTGACCGCCGGCTGCGACATGGCCAGGCGCTGTGCCGCGCGGGACACGTGGCGCTCGCTGAGGAGCGCGTCGAGCACCACCAGCAGGTTGAGGTCGATACGGCGTAGGTCATGAATCTGCTGCATGGAAGGTGTACCAACTATCGATTTCCATTCGCGAAGTGGATAGCAAAAACTCTGCTCCAGAGGCAAGGGCCGGAGGAGGAGAATCAGCATGCCCAATTATCTGATGGTACTGATGGCAGTTTCGGTGGGCGGCATGGTGGTGCTGCAGGCCGGCAGCAACGCCTTGCTCGGGCGCCTGCTCGGCCATCCGCTGAGCGCCAGCCTGACTTCGCTGGGCGTCAGCCTCGGGGTGGTCAGCCTGGGCCTGCTGCTGGTGCGGGTGCCGCTGCCGGCTACCGCCAGCCTCGGCGGCGCGCCCTGGTGGAGCTGGCTCGGCGGGCTGTTCGGCGCGGCCTACCTGACGGTGGCGATCCTGGTCGCGCCGCGCCTGGGCGCCGCCACTTTCATCGCGTGCGTGGTGGCCGGGCAGATGCTGGTCTCGGCGCTCTGCGACCAGTTCGGCTGGGCCGGTTTCCCGGTGCGCCGTTTGTCCTGGGAGGGCTATCTCGGCCTGGCGCTGGTGGTGGCGGGGGTATTGCTCCTGCAATGGCGGGGAAGAGTGTGAGGAGAGTGCCGGCGAAGGCTGTCAAGCGGAATCTGGCCTAGACCAAAATCTTGACCTGAAAATGTGATGAATTTGGCATGAATAGTTGTTGCAAAGCGTGTTGAAACCAAAGCGTCTTTTTCCCTCACTAGCGTCGTCGGGGTTCGAACAGCTTGCTGCCGAGTGAGCCTGCGGGCGTCATGGATGCGCTCGGCAGCCCTGTGCCACACCCTGACCTGGTGAGTCCCCCGATGATTTCGAAAAGCAGAAGAAGCTTCATCCGCCTGGCCGCCGGTACGGTCGGCGCCACCGTCGCCACCAGCATGCTGCCGTCGAGCATCCAGGCGGCCCTGGCGATTCCCGCGCACCGCCGGCATGGCAACCTCAAGGACGTCGAGCACGTGGTGATCCTGATGCAGGAGAACCGCTCCTTCGACCACTATTTCGGCACCCTCAAGGGCGTCCGCGGCTTCGGCGACCGCATGGCGATCCCGCTGCCCGATGGCCAGCGGGTCTGGCACCAGAAGGGCAGCAAGGGCGAGATCCTCCCCTACCACTTCGACACCAGCACCACCAGCGCCCAGCGCGTCGACGGCACCCCGCACACCTGGCCGGACGCCCAGCAGGCCTGGAACGAAGGGCGCATGGACAAGTGGTTGCCGGCCAAGACCGAGCGTTCCCTGGGCTACTACAAGGAGCAGGACATCGCCTTCCAGTTCGCGATGGCCAACGCCTTCACCATCTGCGACGCCTATCACTGTTCGTTCCAGGGCGGCACCAACCCGAACCGGCTGTTCCTCTGGACCGGCACCAACGACCCGCTCGGCCAGCACGGTGGTCCGGTAACCACCAACGACCACGACAGCAACGGCCCGGTGGAGCAGGGCTACACCTGGACCACCTATCCCGAGCGCCTGCAGGCCGCCGGCATCACCTGGCGGGTCTACCAGGACATGGCCGACAACTTCTCCGACAACCCGCTGATCGGCTTCCGCCAGTACCGCGCCGCAGCGCCTGACTCGCCGCTGATCGTTAACGGCCTGAGCACCTGGAAGCTCGATGCGCTGAAGCGCGACGTGCTGGCCAACAGCCTGCCGCAGGTGTCCTGGATCGTCGCCCCGGCCAAGTACTCCGAACACCCCGGCCCGTCCAGCCCGATCTGGGGGGCCGAGTACACCTCCTGGGTACTCGACGCGCTGACCGCCAACCCGGAGGTCTGGAGCAAGACCGCGCTGCTGGTGATGTTCGACGAGAACGACGGCTTCTTCGACCACGTCGCCCCGCCGGCCGCGCCGAGCCTCAACAAGGACGGCACGCTGCGCGGCAAGACCACAGCCGACGCCACCCTCGAATGGCACACCAAGGGCGATATCCGTTATCGCAACCAGCCCTACGGCCTCGGCCCGCGGGTGCCGATGTACGTGATCTCGCCGTGGAGCAAGGGCGGCTGGGTCAACTCCCAGGTGTTCGACCACACCTCGGTGATCCGCTTCCTGGAACAGCGCTTCGGGGTCATGGAGCCGAATATCAGTCCCTGGCGTCGTGCCGTCTGCGGCGACCTGACCTCGGCGTTCAACTTCGCCAACCCGAACAACGAGCCGTTCCCCGAACTGCCCGACACCAGCCAGGCCGACGCCATCGTCGCCAGCCAGATCAAGCTGCCGAAGCCGAAGCCGCCGGCGGTGGCCGCCATGCCCAAGCAGGAAATGGGCATCCGTCCGGCCCGCGCCTTGCCCTACGAGCTGGGCGTGCATGCGCGCTACCGCAGCGGCGGAGACGCGCTGAGCCTGACCTTCGCCAACACCGGCAAGGCCGGCGCGGTGTTCCAGGTGTTCGACCTGCTCGACAGCGAGAACCCGCCGAAACGCTACACCGTCGGCGCGCGCAAGCGCCTGCACGACAGCTTCCAGGGCGACGCCAGCGGCGACTACCACCTGGAAGTGCACGGTCCGAACGGGTTCCTCCGGGTCTTTCGCGGCAACCTGCGGCGCGACCTGGCGGAGCGCAAGGCGCCGCTGCCGGAAGTGCGGATCGACTACGAGCCGCTGTTCGGCAACCTGCGCGTGCAACTGATCAACCGTGGCCGCCATCCGGTCAAGCTGACGGTCAAGGACAACGTCTATCGCCAGGGCGAGCGGCGTACCGTCAACGTGCCGCCGGGACAGCGTCGGGAAGTCCGCTATTCGCTGCGCAGTAGCGGCAACTGGTACGACTTCAGCGTCAGCGCGCAGGGGGCGGACAGCTTCCTGCGGCGTTTCAGCGGTCGCATGGAAGATGGTCGCTCCGGCTTCAGCGACCCGGGCATGGGCCTGGGCACGCTGACCTTCTGACCCGGACGGCCGCGCCGGCTCCCTGCAATGGGGCGGCCGGCGCGGACGGCCTGCGCCCTAGTCGAGGGGAACCGGGTAGAGGGTATTGAGGATCCACTTGCCGTCCTTCAGGACGAAACCGTACGAAATCTCCTTGGCCATGTACGTATCCCAGCGCGTGCAGACGCCCTGGCCGTCGGCCTGCTTGCAGGAGTAGGCATCGATCTTGCCCATGTGCAGCTTCTCCAGGGAAACCACCTGGAACTTGCTGTTACCGCTGCAGGCCACCGGATTGTCGATGTATCCGTACTGGCGCCAGGCCGCGTCGTAGTTGCCTCTCGACTTGAACAGGGTCTTGTCTTTCTGCGACGAGCCGGACGGCGGCGTCATCCCGTAGATGTGCTGGGTCACGTGGCCGCCCATCGAGGTATTGCGCGTGGCGTCGGCGCTTTGCTGCACGCTGGTGATGTCGCGGCAGGCGGCGGCGTTGGCCGAGGAGGCCAGCAGCAGAAGGGCGGAGAAACCCAGGCCGGCGACGCACTGGCGTGCGTCGGGGCGGGGCAGTGAAAAGCGGTTCATCGGCGGCTCCTGTGAGAGGGATTGCTTATGATGGAACGCCGCCGCGCGGTTTTCGCGAAGATGCCTCAGTCGCGATAGCGTGGCGGCGGCGCGTAGCCGCCGCCGTTCCGGGCGTCGGCGGGAAATGCCTGCGGTCCGTCGGCCGGCGCCTCGCGACCGCTGGCCGGAGCGTCCAGTTCGAACAGGGCCACGCCGATCACGCCTAGGTTGCGGCTGTCGCCGGCCGCGCTGTTGCTGGCGTAGGCATCGTCGGGACTGGCGAAGCGGAACGCCGCGACTTCCCGTTCGCTCTTGCGGAAGCCCTCGATCACCAGGCTCTCGCCCGGTTCCAGCACATAGCCGCGGTTCTTCAGGCTGCCCGGCTGGCCGTTGAGCACGTCCAGGCCGTCCACCGTGGAGACCACCTCGTAGGTCGCGCTGCCGAGGTTGTTCAGCCACAGTCGGTAGCGCTGGCCTTCACGACCCTGCAATTGCAGGGTGCTGCGGTGCTGCACGAGGTCGAACTTGCCGCCATCCTCGTCGAGTACGGCGAAGCCCACCCTGCCCTTGGCCAGGGGCAGTTCCTTGATGGCACGTCCATCGAAGCGGCTCGCGCTGTAGAACACCTGGCGGCGATCGACCGGTTGCTCCGATAGACGTCGCAGGGCCACCGAGGTGACCGGCGAGGCGACGCCTTCGCCCCATTGGGTGCCGAGCCGCTGCTCGGTCGGTGCGCCGGCCTGCTGTTGGGGCAGGCTGCAACCGGCGAGGGCCAGCAGGCCCAGCAGTAATGCGGATAGCAGTGGTTTGCGCATGGTTCCTTCCTCTCCCTGGACCCCTGGAGGCGGGGTGCCTCCCTGATGGCTCCGAGCGCCGATGATGCCCGATCTTCGGCGGGCTTCGTAAATTTACTCGAACGGGCGCGGCGGCGCGTTTTCCTATTGGCTGACCCAGCGCTGCCGGGCCCAGGCGCTCAGGCTGTCGACCCCGAGCACCAGGACCAGCATGGCCAGGATCACCGTGGCGGCCTGGGCCTGCTGGAACAGGCTCAGGCTGAAATAGAGCATCTGCCCGAGCCCGCCGGCACCGACGAAGCCGAGCACGCTGGCCATGCGGATATTGTTCTCCCAGCGGTACAGGGTATAGGCCACCAGTTGCGGCCAGACCCCCGGCAGGGTGCCATAGGCGAATGCCGCGAGGCGTCCGCTGCCGGCCAGGCGCAAGGCCTCGGCGGGCTGCGCCGGGGTGTTCTCCAGGGCTTCGGCGAACAGCCGGCCGAGCACGCCGCCGGTGTGCAGGGCCAGGGCGAGGGTCCCGGCGTTCGGCCCGAGCCCGGCCGCCAGCACCATCAGCGCGCCCCAGACCAGCTCCGGCACCGCGCGCAGCGCATTGAGCAGGAGTCGCGCCAGGCTCTGCGCCGGTACGCCGAAGCGACCCGCCGCCGGCAGCGCGAAGAGCAGGCCGAGCAGCGCCGCCAGCAGGGTGCCGATGGCCGACATGGCCAGGGTTTCCAGCAGCCCCCGGCCAATCGCCTGCAGGTGCGGAGCGGACAGGTCGGGCGGGAAGAACCCGCTGGCGTAGGCGGCCATCTGGCCCAGTCCCTTGCCGCTGAAAAGACCTGCGGTGTCCATGTCCAGGTAGGCGAACGAGGCGCCCACCGCGGCCACCACCAGCAGCGGCCAGAGCAGCAGGCGCCAGGTCCGGCTCATGCCAGCCTCCCGCGCAGGAAGCGGCTCAGCAGGTCGGCGAGGAGGACCAGCAGGAGGAAGGTCAGCAGGATGCTGGCAACCTCGCCGCCGGCGAACATCCGCAGCGACAGGTCGATCTGCTGGCCGAGGCCGCCGGCGCCGACGAAGCCCATCACCACCGAAGCACGGATCGCGCACTCCCAGCGATAGACAGTGTAGGAAATCATTTCCCCGGCGGCGTTCGGCAGCACCCCATAGGCGAACGCCGCCAGCCGCGATCCGCCGCCCAGCAGCAGGGCGCGGACGGGGCGCGGATCCACCGATTCGAAGATTTCCGCGTAGACCTTGCCGAGCATGCCGGCATAAGTGATGGCGATGGCCAGCACCCCGGCAGTGGGGCCCAGGCCCACGGCGCGGACGAACAGCAGCGCCCAGACGATTTCCGGCACGCTACGCAGGAGGATCAGCAGGCCGCGCACCGGCCAGCGCAGTGCCCGTGCCCACCAGGCCGGCAGGCCGCCGCGCGGCAGTGCCGAGAGCGACAGGGCGCGGGTCGCCAGCAGCGCGGCGGGAAACGCCAGGAGCCAGGCCAGGGCCATGCCGGCGGTGGCGATGGCGAGGGTTTCCAGGGTGGCGCGGCCGAGCAGGGCGAGGAACCCGGGATCGTGCGCCGGCGGCCAGAAGCCGGCGAGAAAACCGCCCATGGTGCGTGCGTTGTCGCCGCTGAACAGGCCGGGGATATCCAGTTCGCTGAGGCGCAGCTCCGGCCAGAGCAGCAGCAACGCGGCCAGGGTCAGCAGCAGGCGTGGCAGGGCGGCGGGGTCGCGCGGTGGAGAAGCGGCGTTCAGCATCGTGGGATGTGCACCACGGCGGGTTCGCCGACCGGGCTGGCGCGCTCGGCCTGCAGTTGTTCGTTGGCGTAGAGGGCGTCCAGCGCGGCGCGGTCGACTTCGCCGGCGGGCAGGTCGAAGGCGATGCGTCCGGCGCGCAGTCCGATCACCCGGGGGAAGTGTTGCAGCGCCAGGTCCACCGCGTGCAGGCTGGCCAGCAGGGTGCTGCCGCGCGCGGCGGCCTCGCGGTTGAGCAGGGCCAGGGTATGACCGGCGAGCACCGGGTCCATGGCCGAGACCGGTTCGTCGGCGAGGATCAGCTCGGCGCGCTGGTAGAGCACCCGGGCGATGCCGACCCGCTGCAACTGGCCGCCGGAAAGCTGGTCGCAGCGCTGGAACAGCTTGTCGCCGAGATCCAGGCGTTGCAGTGCGTCGTGGGCGCCGGCGCGGTCCAGCGGATAGACCAGGCTGACCAGGCTCTTCCATAGCGGCCACTGGCCAAGGCGCCCGGCCAGTACCGCGCTGACCACCCGCTGCCGTGGCGGCAGCGGCGGCGCCTGGTGGACCAGGCCGATGCGCGCGCGCAGGCGTTGGCGGGCGGCGGCGGATAGCGCCCAGGGCTCCTCGCCGAGCAGTTCGACACGACCGGCGCTGGGCCGCCATTGGCTGGCGAGCACCCGCAGCAGGCTGGTCTTGCCGGCGCCGGAAGGTCCGATCAGGGCCACCCGTTCGCCAGCGGCCAGGCGCAGGCGGATGTCGGCGAGGGCGCGTTGGCCGTCGGCGTGGACCAGGTCCACGCCGTCGAGGCTCAGGCTCACTTCAGCAGGCCGGCGGCGCGTGCGGACTCCTCGATGCCCTTGTAGTTGTCCGGATTGGTCTCGATGAAGCGGCTGGCGGCCTGCAGGTCGAGGATCTCCTTGTCGGCCGGTTTCGCCGGGTCGAGGGCGAGGAAGGCCTGCTTGATCTTTTCGGCCAGGGCCGGGTCGAGGTTGCCGCGCACGGTCCAGTTGTAGTCGTAGTAGGTCGGCGTGGTGGCGAAGACCTTGACCTTGGCGGTATCGACCTTGCCGCTGTCCACCAGCTTCTGCCAGACCGAGGCGTTCAGCACGCCGGCGTCGACCTTGCCGGCCTGGACCCAGGCTACGGTGGCGTCGTGGGCGCCGGAGTAGGCGACGCGGGAGAAGAACTGCTCGGGGACGATGCCGTCCTTCTGCATGAAGTAGCGCGGCATCAGGCTGCCCGAGGTGGAGGAGACCGAGCCGAAGGCGAAGGTCTTGCCCTTCAGGTCCTGCAGGGATTTCACCTGGGGATCGGCCGTGATGAATTTGCTGGTGAACTGCTGGTCCTGCTCGCGCTGCACCAGGGGGATGGCGTTGCCGGTCTTCAGCCGCGCCTGGACGAAGGTGAAGCCGCCCAGCCAGGCCATGTCCAGGCGGTCGGCGGCCAGCGCCTCGACCACCCCGGCGTAGTCGGCTACCGGGACGAACTTCACCGGCATGCCGAGTTGCTTCTCCAGATAGGCGCCGAGCGGCTTGAATTTGCGCAGCAGCTCGGTGGGCGCCTCGTCGGGGATCGCCGAGACCTTGAGTTCTTTCAGGGTTTCGGCGTGGGCGAGCGCGGCGGACAGGGACAGGGCGATGCCGGCGGCGAGCGCCAGGGAGCGTTTCAGCATGGGAGAGTTCTCCGGTTCAATGGCGGAAAAAACCCGGGGAGTATAGTGGTGCGCGGGCCGCTTGGGCAGCCGTAGCGGCGTTGCTCGCCGGCGCCTCGCGGGTAATATGGCGCTCCCCGTGCCCATTCGCTGCGTATTGGAGTCCGCCATGTCCGCTTCCCTGCCTTCCCTCGCCTTCGCCGGTCTCGGCCTGATGGGCGTGCCCATGTGCCGCCGGCTGCTGGCCGCCGGCTATCCGCTGGCGGTGTGGAACCGTTCGCCGGGCAAACGCGAGTTGCTCGCGGCCGAGGGCGCGAAAGCCGTCGAAGTCCCGGCCGAACTGGCCGCCGACGCGGAAATCCTGATGCTTTGCCTGGCCGATACCGCAGCGGTGCGCGAAGTGGTGTTCGGCGCCGGCGGCATCGTCGAGAACGCCAGGCCCGGGCAGTTGCTGGTGGATTTCTCCAGCGCCGAGCCGGCCGCCACCCGCGAGATGGCCGCCGAGCTGGAGGCGCGCTGCGGCGTGCGCTGGGTCGACGCGCCGGTCTCCGGCGGCACGCCGGGCGCGGAAAGCGGCAGCCTGGCGATCATGGCCGGCGGACGCGCAGCGGATATCGAGCGCCTGCGGCCGGTCCTCTCGCAGCTCGGCCAGCGCCTGACACGCATGGGCGAGGTGGGCGCCGGGCAGGTGACCAAGGTCTGCAACCAGATGATCGTTGCCTGCAATGCCCTGGTGATCGCCGAAGTGGTGGCGCTGGCGGAGCGGGCCGGGGTCGACGCCAGCCTGGTCGCTCCGGCACTGGCGGGCGGCTTCGCCGACTCGAAGCCGTTGCAGATCCTCGCCCCGCAAATGGCCGAGAGCCGTTACGAGCCGGTCAAGTGGCACGTGCGGACCCTGCTCAAGGACCTCGACACCGCGGTGAAGCTGTCTCGCGAGCAAGGCGCGGCCACCCCGATGAGCGGGTTGGCCGCGCAGTTGATGCGTCTGCACGGCAGCCAGGGCTATCTCGAAGGCGATCCGGCGACCCTGGTGGAGCAATACCGGACCGCCGTCGAGTGAACCTCAGGCCTGGTTCAGGCTGCGCAGCGGCGGCGCGGCGTCGAAGCGGTAGGCGCGGAGGAACTCTTCCAGGGCCGCCAGCGGCAGCGGCCGGCTGAACAGGTAGCCCTGCACCAGCTCGCAATGGTTCTCCCGCAGGAACGCCAGTTGCTGCGGGGTCTCCACGCCCTCGGCGACGACTTTCAGATGGAGCTTCTGGGCCATCGCGATGATCGCCTGGGCGATTTCCATGTCCCGCTGCGAGGCGGGGATGTCCATGATGAAAGAGCGATCCACCTTCAGCGCGTCCAGCGGCAGGCGCCGCAGGTAGGCGAGCGACGAATAGCCGGTGCCGAAGTCGTCGATCGACAGGCTGACGCCCAGCTCGCGGAGGCGTTCGAGCAGCGGGATGGTCTGGTCGATGTTGTACATCAGCGCGTCCTCGGTCACCTCCAGTTCGAGGAAGCACGCCGCCAGCCCGGCCTGCTCCAGCGCATGGCGGACTTCGTCGACCAGGCTGGCCCGGCCGAGATTGCTGGCGCAGCAGTTGACAGCCACCCGCAGCCGTTCGTGGCCGGCCAGGTGCAGGCTGCGCAGGTCGCGGCAGGCGCGTCGCAGCACCCAGTCGTCGAGCTGGTCGATCATGCCGTTGGCTTCGGCCAGGCCGATGAAGCGGTCCGGACCGAGCAGGCCCTGGGTCGGATGGCGCCAGCGCACCAATGCCTCCAACTGGTGTACCTCGCCGTCGGCGAGGGCGAGGATCGGCTGGTAGTGCAGCTCCAGTTGGTCGTCGCGCAGGGCCTGGCGCAGTTCCTCCTCCATCTGCAGTTCCTGGGTCGCCCGCACCAGCAGTTGCCGGCTGAAGAACTGCGCGTTGTTGCGCCCGCAGGCCTTGGACTGGTGCAGGGCCAGGCCGGCGTTCTTCAGCAGCTCCTCGCACTGCTCGCCGTCGTTCGGGTAGAGGCTGACGCCGACGCTGGCGGTCATCACCAGGGTGCGCCCGTCCAGGGCGATGGGTTCCTTCATCTTCTGCATCAGGCGTTGCGAGAGGATGTGCGCCTCGTGGTCCTGGGCGAGGTCGGCGAGCACGCAGAACTCGTCGCCGGCGAAGCGTGCCACCACGTCGCTATCGCGCAACACGCTGCGGATACGTTCGGAGACGATCTTCAGCAGTTGGTCGCCGGAGTCGTGGCCGAGGGAATCGTTGATCCGCTTGAAGTGATCGAGGTCGAGGAACATCACCGCCAGCCCCTTGCCTCTCAGGCGACAGTTCTCCAGGTGCTGGACGAACACTTCGTTGAATGCCGTGCGGTTCTGCAGGCCGGTCAGGCTGTCGTAGCGCGCCATCTGGCGCAGCGAGGCGTGGGCGTGGTCGAGCTGGTTGAGCAGGGCGTTGACCCGGCTGTTTTCGCTGAGCCGGCGCTCCCGTTGTTTCTCCGACCATGCGGCCCAGATGCCGCAGGCGGCGATCGCGCTGGCGAGCACTCCGGTGAGCCAGCCCAGGCGCAGCGAGTCGGTGCTGGCTTGCAGTTCCAGCGGCGTGCCGGCGGGTACGCTGAGCACCAGCGCGGCCATCCCGGTGAAATGCATGGCGGCGATGGCGCCGGCTAGCAGCAGGCTGGCGATCAGTTTCATGTAGCGGTAGCGCGCGCTGCGCCGGCCGCGCAGGTAGGGGACCGCGGCGAGGGCGGTGAAGGCGGCGCCGATGGCGATTAGTACCGAAAGGGCGAACAGCGATGGCTGGTAGTACTGGGTGGCCACCGAGCGCATCGCCGCCATCCCGGTGTAGTGCATGGTGGCGATGCCCAGGCCGATGCAGCAGGCGGCGAGCAGGCAGGGCAGCAGGCCGAAGCGTGGGCGGGCGGTCATGTACATCGCCAGGTACGAGGCGGCGACGGCGATCAGCAGCGACAGGCCGGTGATCGGCAGGTCGTAGCGCAGGGCGATCGGCGCGTGGAACGCGAGCATGGCGACGAAATGCGTGGCCCAGATGCCGCTGCCCAGGCAGAACGCCCCGACCCATTGCCAACGGCGCGGGTGGTTCAGGCTGTTGCCGACCCGCTCGACCATGTCCAGCGCCGTGTACCCGGCGAGGCAGGCGACGAGGAAGGCGAGCGCTACCAGCGACGGCGAATAGGTGCAGTTCTGCAGCACGTAGCCGTCGACGGGAGACTCTCCGAGGAAGCGCAGGCCTTGCCAATCCATAGCGGTGTCTCCCTGGACACGGAAAACCCGCGGACGGCGCGGGCTGGGGGTGGCATTGTGCTTCCAGTATAGATAGCGGGAGCCGCCTGCAAGGTCGGCACGGAAGGAAGTCGCTGGCCGCCGACATACGGCCGGTTTCGGCATTTTCCCAGGGAAAAAAGGCATAGCTGAGCTTGTTCCGGCTCCATCGCCATGGGCATGATCGCTGCGCCCGCGAGGGCTCGCGAGGCTTCACGAAATTTTGACCAGGCGCCCGATAGAGTTCGGGCGCCCGCCACGGGGGGTGGCGGCGGTCCGTTACGTTTCAGGAGTTGCGTCAATGGGTGGGGGTATCAAGCGTTTCTTGCCGGCTATCGGTTCGACCCGGCTGGTGATGCTGTTCGCGCTGGTTCTGGTGGTGTTCTACAACGCGGCGACCTGGAAGGCCCTGCATGGGCTGGTGCCGCTGCAAGGCTTGAAGGGCTTCGCGTTCTTCGCCTCGTTCGCGGCGTTCCTGTGGGCCGCCTTCACGCTCCTGCTGACCCTGGTTTCCTTCCGCCCGCTGCTCAAGCCGGCCTTGACCCTGGTCGCCCTGTGCTCGGCCGGCGCGACCTACTTCATGGGCAGCTACGGCATCAGCATCGACACGGTGATGGTGCAGAACGTCTTCGAGACCAACGCCACCGAGGCCGGCGACCTGGTCAACCCGACCCTGCTCGGCTATCTGCTGCTGCTCGGTGTCCTGCCTTCGCTGCTGATCTGGCTCTGGCCGGTACGCTACCGGCCGTTCTTCCGCGGCCTGCTGAACAAGATCCTGACGCTGCTCGGCTGCCTGCTGATCGTCGCGGTAATGGTAGGCAGCTTCTATTCCACCTACGCGCCGATCTTCCGCGAGGAAGACAAGCTGACCCACTTCATCAACCCGACCAACTACATCTACGCGGTGGGCAAGTACGCCAAGCAGCGCCTTGTGATCAAGGAGCACCTGGTGGTCGAGCCGATCGGCCTGGACGCCCGCCAGGCGCCGGCTGCGCTGCAGCGACAGAAGAAATCGCTGCTGGTGTTCGTGGTCGGCGAGACTGCCCGTGCCGACCATTTCTCGCTGAACGGCTACGCCCGCGAGACCAACCCGGAGCTGAGCAAGCAGGACATCGTCAACTTCACCCAGGTTCGTTCCTGCGGCACTTCCACCGCGGTCTCGGTGCCCTGCATGTTCTCCCAGTACCCGCGCGAGGACTACAGCGACAAGAAGGCCAAGACCCACGAAGGCCTGCTGGACATTCTCCAGCGTGCCGGCGTGCAGGTGCTGTGGCTGGAGAACAACAGCGACTGCAAGGGCACCTGCCTGCGGGTGCCCAACCGGGACATCCCGAAGACCCAGCCGAGTCCGTTCTGCGACGGCAAGAACTGCCTGGACGAGTCGTTGCTGGTAGGCCTGCAGGAGTACATCGACGGGTTGCAGGACGACGCCATCATCGTCCTGCACTCCGATGGCAGCCACGGTCCCGAGTACTACGAGCGCTACCCGAAGGAGATGGAGCGCTTCCAGCCGGTATGCCGGACCAACCAGCTCGGCAGTTGCAGCAAGGAAGAGCTGGTGAACGTCTACGACAACACCATCCTCTATACCGACCACTTCCTGACGAAGGTGATCGAATTGCTCAAGCGGAATGCCGACAAGCGCGATACGGCGATGATCTACGTCTCCGACCACGGCGAGTCGTTGGGCGAGAATGGCGTCTACCTGCACGCGGCGCCCTATTCGATCGCGCCCCAGGCGCAGATCCACGTGCCGATGGTCATGTGGTTCGCCCCGCAGGCGCTGGGCAACTGGGGAATCCAGCGCAGTTGCCTGGACGGCAAGCGCGACGACAAGGACCTGAGCCACGACAACCTGTTCCACTCGGTGCTCGGCCTGCTGGACGTACAGACTTCGCTGTACCAGCCGGCGCTGGACATCTTCGCCAGTTGCCGCGCGCCCAGGGCAGCCCAGTGAGCGACGGGGGCTGAAAGAAAAAAAGGCCGTGGAGGATTCCCCCCACGGCCTTTTTCGTCGGCTTTCGCCTTATTTGTCGCGGACCAGCAGGACCGGACGCGAAGCCACGCGGATCAGGCCTTCCGCCACGCTACCGAGCATCAGGCGGCGCATGCCGCGACGACCATGGGTACCCATGACCACCACGTCGGCATCGCTGGCCTGGGCCTCGAGTTCGATGCGCTCGGCGATTTCCTCGCTGGCGCGCTCCTGGCAGACGCGATCGAAGGTGGCGCCTTCGACGTTGCTCGCCTCGACCTTCTCGCGGGCCTTGGCCAGGACGTCATCGGCGGCTTTCAGCGCGGCTTCGCGCAGCGGTTCGGGGTTGTAGTACACCGCGTAGTCGGGAAGGTGGCGCAGCGGGCTGTCGACGATGGTGATGACGCGCAGCTTGCCGCCGCTGAGGCCGGCAAGCTTGATGGCCTCTTCCAGGGCGCGGTCGGAGACCGGGCTGCCGTCCACGGCTACCAGAATGCGATCGTACATAGGGTGTCCCTCCAGAGTGAGTGTCCGCCCGCCGGGCGTTCTTGAAACTTCAAGGACACTGTAGACCCTCGCGGCCTGCGGACCTTTGCCGGAGGTCAATAAGTCGCAGGGCGACCGTCGCGATTCCGCTGCGACGCCCGACTTGCGGCCCGGCGGGTGTCGGAGGAGCGGGGCGAACGGTCGCCGCGCGGCTAGCCACCGTTGCGGCCTTCGCTGGAAATGAAATGAAGGAAGCCATGGGCATCCCCCATGGCTTCCCGTCTCGCGCAGCCGTTGCCGGACGTCAGCCGGCGACCAGGATGCGGATCGCCTCGAGGCGCAGGGATGCCTTGTCGAGCAGGGCCAGGCCTTCCTCGCGTTGGCTGCGCAGGCTGTCCAGCTCGCTGTCGCGGACGCTCGGGTTGACCGCCTTGAGCGCGGTCAGGCGCGCCAGTTCCTCGTCCATCGCGGCGGCGAACTGCTGCTTGGCCCTGGCCACGCGTTCCTCGTGGCGCGGGACGATCTTGCCCTCGGCCACGTCGAACTGCTTGGCCAGCACATCGCGCTGGGCCTGGACGAACTTGTTGGCACTGACCCGTGGCACGCTTTCCAGCTGGTCGTTGAGGGTTTCCAGGGACACCCGGCCGGCCAGGTCGTTGCCGTTGGCGTCGAGCAGGCAGCGCAGGGCCTGCGGCGGCAGCCAGCGGCCGAGCTGGAGGGCGCGCGGTGCCACGGCCTCGCTGACGAACAGGAGTTCGAGCAGCACGGTGCCGGGCTTCAGCGCCTTGTTCTTGATCAGCGCCACCGAGGTGTTGCCCATCGAGCCGGACAGCACCAGGTCCATGCCGCCCTGAACCATCGGATGTTCCCAGGTGAGGAACTGCATGTCCTCGCGGGCCAGCGCCTGGGCACGGTCGTAGGTGATGGTCACGCCTTCGTCGTCGCCGAGGGGGAAGCCGGCGTCGAGCATCTTCTCGCTCGGCTTGAGGATCAGGGCATTTTCCGAATGGTCTTCGCTGTGAATGCCGTAGGCGTCGAACAGGCGCTCCATGTAGATCGGCAGGGCGAAGTCGTCGTCCTGTTCCTCGATGGCCTCCACCAGCGCCTCGCCTTCGCCGGCACCGCCGGAGTTCAGCTCCAGCAGGCGGTCGCGACCGCTGTGCAGCTCCGCTTCGAGAGCTTCGCGACGGGCGCGGCCTTCGGCGAGCAGCGCGTCCCAGGCCTTGTCCTCGCCGCCGTCGAGCAGCGGCAGCAGGCGCGGGCCGAACTCGTGCTGCAGGGCGTTGCCGGTGGGACAGGTATTGAGGAAGGCGTTCAGCGCCTGGTGGTACCACTGGAACAGACGCTGCTGGGCGCTGTTCTCCAGGTGCGGTACGTGCAGTTGGATGGTGTGTCGCTGGCCGATCCGGTCGAGGCGGCCGATGCGCTGCTCGAGCAGGTCCGGGTGGGCCGGCAGGTCGAACAGCACCAGGTGGTGGGCGAACTGGAAGTTGCGGCCTTCGCTGCCGATTTCCGAGCAGATCAGCACCTGGGCGCCGAACTCTTCGTCGGCGAAGTAGGCGGCGGCGCGGTCGCGCTCGAGAATGCTCATGCCTTCGTGGAACACCGTGGCGGAGATGCCCGAACGCAGGCGCAGGGCGTCTTCCAGGTCGAGGGCGGTCTCGGCGTGGGCACAGATGACCAGGACCTTGAACTGCTTGAGCATCTTCAGGGTATCGATCAGCCACTCGACGCGCGGGTCGAAGCGCCACCAGCGGTTGTTGTCGTCGCCGTCTTCCCACTGCTGCTGGAAATTCACTTCCGGATACAGGTCCGGGTGTTCGCCGGCCGGCAATTCCTCGTACTGGCTCGGCATCGGCAACGGATAGGCGTGCAACTCGCGCTGGGGGAAGCCCTGCACGGCAGCACGGGTGTTGCGGAACAGCACGCGGCCGGTGCCGTGGCGGTCGAGCAGCTCGCGGACCAGGCGCGAGCGAGCTTCTTCATCGCCGCCCTCGACGCTGGCCAGCAGCTCGTCGCCCTCGCTGCCGAGGAAGCCGTGGATGGCCTTGCGCGCGTCGGCGGAAAGACTGCCGTGGTCGAGCAGTTCCTGTACCGCTTCGGCGACCGGGCGATATTGCTCGCTCTCCCGGCGGAATGCTTCGAGGTCGTGGAAACGATTCGGATCGAGCAGGCGCAGGCGCGCGAAGTGGCTGTCCTGGCCGAGTTGCTCCGGGGTCGCGGTGAGCAGCAGGACACCGGGAATGATCTCCGCCAGTTGCTCGACCAGCGCGTATTCGGCGCTGACCTGGTCCTGGTGCCAGACCAGGTGGTGGGCTTCGTCGACCACCAGCAGGTCCCAGCCGGCGGCGAACAGGGCGTCCTGGGCGCGTTCGTCTTCCTTCAGCCACTCCAGGGCGACCAGGGCCAACTGGGTGTCCTCGAAGGGATTGCTGGCATCGCTTTCGGCGAAGCGCTCCTTGTCGAACAGGGCCACCTGCAGGTTGAAGCGCCGGCGCATCTCCACCAGCCACTGGTGCTGGAGGTTTTCCGGGACCAGGATCAGCACCCGCCCGGCGCGGCCGGAGAGCAACTGGCGATGGATGATCAGGCCGGCCTCGATGGTCTTGCCCAGGCCCACCTCGTCGGCCAGCAGGACGCGCGGCGCCATGCGGTCGGCGACTTCGCGGGCGATGTGCAACTGGTGGGCGATCGGCTGGGCGCGGGCGCCGCCGAGGCCCCAGAGCGACGACTGGAGCAGTTGGCTGCGGCGTTCGAGAGTGTGGTAGCGCAGGGAGAACCAGGGCAGGGGGTCGATCTGTCCGGCGAACAGGCGGTCGCTGGCGAGGCGGAACTGGATGAAGTTGGAGAGCTGGGTTTCCGGCAGGGTGCGCTGCTCGTTCTGCGCGGTGAGGCCGTGGTACACCAGTAGGCCTTCGCTTTCCTCGACCTCGCGAACGGTCATCTTCCAGCCTTCGAAGTGCGTCACTTCATCGCCGGGGGCGAAGCGCACGCGGGTCAGCGGCGCATTGCGCAAGGCGTATTGGCGGGTATCGCCGGTCGCCGGATAGAGCACGGTGAGCAGGCGGCCATCCTGGGCCAGGATGGTCCCCAGGCCCAATTCCGCTTCACTGTCGCTGATCCAGCGTTGCCCCGGTTGATACTGCGCCATGTCCACCTCCCAAAAAAGCCGGGTATGGTACCGCAACGCGTGGCGTTGAGCGACGCTTGGCGATGGATTGCGTGTTGCGCCACGGCTTCGTCGGAGAGCCGTCCGTCGGTACGGGAGTTACCGCCTGGCGGCTGGTTCTCAAGTCGAGCGGCGGGTCGACCGATAACCCTTGTAGAAGAACGCCGCAAACCGGCACGCTGCGAGAACCCATGACGCGGCACTACCCAGAGAGGTTGCCTGCATGCTTCCGCCGATCCCCCAGGGCCTGATCCCGGTCACCGTCCAGCAGGACCCGCCCAAGCCACGTCCGGCCACGCCGCCGGTCGCGCCGACCCAGGCTGGCGCGGGCAGCGATGGCGTCGCCTTGCGCCAGGAGCGCGACGAGGAAAGCTGGCTGGAAGAAGAGTACCGCCGTCGCCAGCGCCGCCAGGGCGGCGAGGCGCATGCGCGGAGCGACGAGGGGGACGAGGCGCCGGCTGACGAGGCGGGGGAGAGCGCCCAGGCGGACGAGCCGCCACGCAAGGGACAATTGATCGACATCGAAGTGTAACCCTGGTTTTCCAGGCTTCAGCAGCGGCCTTGCGGCGTAGTAACCTGCGGCCCATGGACCTGTTCGCCGACGCTCCCCTGACCCTGCCGGACGCCGACCTGCGCTATCTCCCGCACTGGCTGGATGCGCCGCTGGCGAGCGCCTGGCTGTTGCGCCTGGAACAGGAAACGCCCTGGGAACAGCCGGTCCTGCGCATCCATGGCGAGGAGCATCCGACCCCGCGCCTGGTGGCCTGGTACGGCGACCCGGAAGCCGCCTACCGCTATTCCGGCCAGGTCCACCGGCCGCTGCCATGGACCGCGTTGCTCGGCGAGATTCGCGAGCGCGTGGAGCGCGAGGTCGGCCAGCGGGTCAACGGCGTGCTGCTGAACTACTACCGCGACGGCCAGGACTCCATGGGCTGGCACAGCGACGACGAGCCAGAGCTGCGCCGCGATCCGCTGGTCGCCTCGCTCAGTCTCGGCGGCAGCCGCCGCTTCGACCTGCGGCGCAAGGGCCAGACCCGCATCGCCCATTCCCTGGAACTGACCCATGGCAGCCTGCTGGTCATGCGCGGCGCAACCCAGCATCATTGGCAACATCAGGTGGCGAAGACCCGCCGCTCCTGCATGCCCCGTTTGAACCTGACCTTCCGCCTGGTGTACCCCCAGCCATGAACGACGACGACAAGGTGATCGACCTCAGCGCCGAGCGCGACAAGCGCATCCACGACGTGCACGAGAAGCGCCTGCAGGAGGTCCGCAAGGCCTTCGAACAGGTGTTGCCGCTGGGCAAGCCGCGGAAGAAGCCGAAAGGCAAGCCGAAGAAGCGCTGAAGCCTCCGCCGCCGCGTTCGCCGGCGGCGCATTCGTGCGGGCAACGTGCGGCGATCGGGCAGGTTTTTCCCGGTTATCTGCGGCGTCCGACCGCATTCTCCCTCCTGCGAAACTTGACCTGGGTCAGTGTCATGCACCTGGCCGAAAAAGCCCGTCCGGGCGATTGATCCAGGTCAATATTGCGCCGCCGCGCCTCGCTAATCTGAGCCCATCGAGCAACACCCAACCGGCAACTGGAGGCCATCAACATGTTCATCGACGAAGTGGTTCTCGCAGGGATTCTTACGGTAGGCCTCATGGTCGCTTTCTTCGGTGGGGTCGGTTACTTCATCTGGAAGGATTCCCATAGCCGCAAAGGCTGATCCTCCCGGATACACAGAGCACGCAAGGCACTTAGGGCGACTTCGGTCGCCCGTTTTTTTGCGCCTGGAAAAACACCGGCGCAGCGATCGGGATACTACGAATGTCGCTGGACGATATTGTTAGCAGCCTAATAATATAGGCTGCACATATCGCCTCGGCGTTCGCCGGCTATCTATGCTGATGTAGACCCCGTTTCGGAAGACACTGTGCCCATTCACTGGAAGCCGTTCCTGGCACCCTCGACGCTGGCGCTCAAGTTCGCCATCAAGACGCTCCTGGCCGGCGGCCTGGCGTTGTGGTGCGCCTTTCGCTTCGACCTGGAGCAGCCGCAATGGGCGCTGATGACCGTGCTGATCGTGTCCCAGCCGTTGTCCGGCATGGTGGTGGCGAAGGGCTTGTTCCGCCTGCTCGGCACCCTGGTCGGCACCGCGATGTCGGTGCTGATGATCGCGCTGTTCGCCCAGGCGCCGTGGTTGTTCCTGCTGGCCATCTCGCTCTGGCTGGGGCTCTGCACGGCGGCCTCGACCTCCCTGCGCAACCACGTTTCCTATGCCTTCGTACTCTCCGGCTATACGGTGGCGATCATTGGCCTGCCGGCGGTGGACCAGCCGCTGCTGGTCTTCGAGCAGGCGGTGGCGCGTTGTACCGAGATCTGCCTGGGGATCATCTGCGCCTCGGCGGTCAGTGCGATCCTCTGGCCGCAGCGGGTCGAGCAGAACCTCGACAAGCAGGCCCACGCCACCTGGCTGCTGGGAATGCAGGCCGCGCGCGGCGAGATCGACCCGCGCCAGCGGCAGCCGCAGGGACTGCTCAACGCGCTGAGCAAGATCGTCGAGGTCGATGCGCAGCGCGACCATGCCTGGTTCGAAGGCGAGCGCGGGCGGCGCCGGGCCGGTGCCCTGGCGTTGCTCTCGCGCGACCTGCTCAGCCTGTTGCGCACCGCGCGCGGCGTGGCCCGGCAACGGGCGCGGCTGAGCGAGGAGGAAGAGCGCCAGGTGGAGCGCTGGCTGGCCGCGCTGGCCACCGCCCTGGAAGGGGCCGATCCGGCGTCGATGCAGGCGCTGCGCGAGGAGTTGGCGCAGGTCGCGGTCGAGCCGCAGTGGAGCAACGACCAGCGTTACCTGTTGACCCGCTGCTCGGTGCTGCTGCTCAAGGCGGTGAATGCCGAGAAGGGCATGCGCGCGGTGGCCAGCGGCGAGGTCGAGGGGCGGGTGGGCAGCGCCGGCACCCTGTCCTGGCACCGCGACCTGCAGATGGCGCTGTTCTACGGTGCGCGTAGCGCCCTGGCATTGCTCGGGCTGTCGGTCTACTGGATCTATACCGCGTGGCCGGCGGCGTCCGGCGCGATGCTGCTGGCGGCGGTGGTGTGCAGCCTGTTCGCCAACCGCGACAACGCGGTGGCCATCGGCCTGAGCTTCCTGCGCGGCATCGTCTACGCGATCCCGGCGGCGATGCTGGTCAGCCAGTGGCTGCTGCCGCAGTGGAATGGCTTCCCGCTGCTCTGCCTGGCGATGGGCGTGCCGCTGTTCTTCGCCACCCTGGGCATGGCCGTACCGGTCACCGCCGGCACCGCCACCTCGTTCGCGATCCACTTCATCGTCCTGGTCGCGCCGCGCAACCAGATGGACTACAACCTCGCGACCCTGCTGAATTCCGCCCAGGGCGTGCTGATCGGAGTCGGCTTCGCGGTGGTGATCTTCCGCTTGCTGACCTTGCGTCCGGGCTGGCTGACCCGACGCCTGCTGGACGCCACCTGCGTGGATCTCGGCCGCCTCACCCGGCGCCCGTTGGCGCAGGCGGAGAACTGGTTCGGCGGGCGCATGGCCGACCGCCTGTTGCGCCTGGCGCGGCACGCCAACCTGTTACCGGAACAGGAGCGGCGGCGTTGGGACGATGGCCTCCTGGCGCTCGACCTGGGTAACGAACTGATCCACCTGCGGGCCTGCCTGGAAGGCGCCCGTGGCGTCCTGCGCAAGGCGCGCGACCGCTTCCTCGGGGAGCTGGGCGAGCTGCTTGAGGCCGGTCCCGTGGATCCGCGCAGCGACCGCCTGGAACGGATCAGCCTGCCGTTGCGCGAAGCCCTGGAGCGTGACGCTCGCCACGACGACGAAGCCAGCCGCCTGGCGCGCGCGGCCTTGGCGCAACTGCTGTTCACCTGGCAGCAGTGGTGCCATCAGGAGGAAAACCATGAGTCTGCATGAATCGGCCTGGGGCGGCGTCTACCTCAGCCCGCTGTTCGTCTATGCGCTGCTGGCGCTGGCGGCCACCGCCGCGCTGCGGGTGCTGATCCAGAAAACGCCGTTGCGTCGCTGGGTCTGGCACGAGGCGCTGTTCGACTGCGCCCTGTTCATTTTGATGTTGAGTGGCATTACCTGGGCGGCCACGACCTGAATCCGTCGCCCCGAGAAGGAGATTCGCATGCGTGCATCGCTTCGCGTCGTCGTCACCCTGCTGGTGGTCGTTGCCGCTGTCCTCGCCGGCATCTGGCTCTGGCGCTACTACATGCTCTCGCCCTGGACCCGCGATGCCCGGGTGCGGGCCGACGTGGTGGTGGTGGCGCCGGACGTGTCCGGCTGGGTGACCGACCTGGAGGTCAAGGACAACCAGATGGTCAAGGTCGGCGACGTGCTGATGCGCATCGACCAGGAACGCTACCAGGCCAACCTGGAGCAGGCCCGCGCCGTCGCCGAGACCCGTCACCAGCAATACCTGTTGCGCCAGAACGAGGCGGCCCGGCGTAGCCGCCTGGGCATCGGCGCGATCAGCGCCGAGGACAAGGAAAACGCCCAGATCAATGCCGCCATCGCTCGCAGCGAGTACCAGGAGGCGCTGGCCCAGGTGAAGATCGCCGAACTCAACCTCAAGCGCAGCGAGCTGCGCGCCGCGCGCAACGGCCAGGTCACCAACCTGCGCCTGGCCCAGGGCAACTACGCCACGGCGGGCCAGGCGGTGATGGCACTGGTCGACCAGCAATCCTTCTATGTGGTCGCCTATTTCGAGGAAACCAAGCTGCCCGGCATCCGCGTCGGCATGCGCGCCCAGGTCCGCCTGATGAGCGGCGACCAGCCGATCGACGGCACGGTGGAGAGCATCAGCAGCGGTATCACCGACCGCAACTCGACGCCGGACGGCCAGTTGCTGGCCAATGTCGAACCGACCTTCAACTGGGTGCGCCTGGCGCAGCGCATTCCGGTGCGCATCCGCCTCGACCAGGTGCCGGCGGATGTCCACCTGAGCGCCGGGATGACCGCCAGCGTCACCGTGCAGGGGGACTGAGCGGCAGCGCTTGAGTGGCGCCATCCAGCGTGCTGGCGGCGAGCGCGCAGGCCAGCGCCGCCAGCACCAGGGCGAGGCCGACCCAGGGCGTCGCGGCGACTCCCAGTGCCGCCACCACCAGGCCGCCCAGCGCCGCGCCGAGGCCCACGCCCAGGTGCATGGCCGAGGTGTTCAGGGCGACGCCGGCGGAACCGCTGGCTGGATCGCTGCGCAGCAGGAAGCTCTGCACCACCGGCGAGATCATCCAACTGATCGCGCTCCAGACCATCAGTACCGGCAGGAACCCGATGCTGCCCAGGCTCAGCGGCACCGCCGCCAGCGCCAGGGCGAAGGCCGCCGGCACCAGACGCAGGGCGCGCCGGTGGCCGAGGCGGTCGGCCAGCCAGCCGCCGATATAGCCGCCGCTCAGCGCTGCCAGGCCGATCAGCAGGAGGATCAGGCTGATCTCGCTGGGCGAGCGAATACCGGCCATGCTCGCCAGGTACGGGGTGAAATAGGCGAACAGGGTGAAGTGCCCGCCGAGCAACAGGATCGATACCAGCTGCGCGAGCCACAGCGCGGGCTGGCGCAACTGCCGCAGGTAGCCTTCGCGGCCGGGCAGGTCGCCGGCCTGGCGTTGCGGCAGGTAGCGCCAGAGCAGCAGGCACAAGGGCAGCGAATAGGCCGCGATGCCGGCGAAGATCCAGCGCCAGCCGAACCAGTCGCTGATCTGTACGCCCAGTGGCACGCCGAACACCAGCGAACCGCTGATGCCCATGAAGATCAGGCCGATCGCCCGGCCGCGCTGGGCCGGAGCGGCCAGCTCGGCGGCGAGCAGGCTGGCGAGGACGATCAGCAGCCCGCAACAGGCCGACATTCCCAGGCGAGCCAGGAGCAGGCCGAGATAGCCCGGAGCGAGGGCGGCGAGCGCGTTGCCGAGGGCGAACAGCAGCAGGGTCGCCAGCAGCAGGCGGCGGCGTTCGATGCGCCGGGTCAGCCAGCCGAGCAGCGGTGCGGCGAGGGCGAAGCCGAGGGAGAACAGGGTGGTGAGCTGGCCGGCCAGGCTGATGGAAACCCGCAGGTCTTCGGCCAGGGGCGGCAGGATGCCGATCAGGATGCTTTCCGCCAGGCCGGCGGCGAAGGTGGTCAGGGATAGCAACAGCAAGCGAAGGTCCATGGCGGCTCCGATTCCCGGTAAGGGGTTTCGGGCGCTGGAGTGCCTTCGGTTATCCCTGGTGATTGAGGTAAGACAGCGGACAGGGTAGAGCAGCGCGCGGCGGCCCGGCAAGTCCGCCGGGCCGCATGGCCCGACGGCAGGGAAGGCTGCTCAGCCGATGCTGATCGGGGGCAGTTCGGCCAGCTCGACGCTGAGCTTCTCTTCCGGCGCCATGATTTCCGCTTCGCCGTCGACCACCTGCTTGCCTGCCTGGTTGAACACCCGCGTGGCCATGCGCACGCGGTTCTTCGGCAGCTTCTCGAGGACTTCCAGTTCGACCTTCAGGTCGTCGCCGAGCTTGACCGGACGGGTGAAGCGCAGGGTCTGGCCGAGATAGATGGTGCCTGGGCCAGGCAGCACGGTGGCGATCGCCGCGCTGATCAGGGCGCCGCTGAGCATGCCGTGGGCGATGCGTTCCTTGAACTGGGTGGTGGCCGCGTAGGCGGCGTCCAGGTGCACCGGGTTGCGGTCGCCGGAGACCGCGGCGAACAACTGCAGGTCGCGCTCGGCGATGCTGCTGGTGTACTCGGCCTTTTGCCCGACCTCTAGCTCAGCGTAGGGAATGTTCTGGACCTGGCTCATGTTCTCTCCTTTGTCGAATGATCCCGGCGGTGGCGCAGGGCCTGTTCCAGCCAGTCGATCAGGTCTTGGGTGACCGCGTCGCGGTTGCTCTCGTTGAACAGCTCGTGACGGGCCTCGGGATAGGTCTTCAGGGTCACCTGGCGCAGCCCGGCGCCGCGCAGGGCGTCGGCCAGGTCGCCCAGGCGCTTGCCCTGGCTGACCGGGTCGCGTTCGCCGCCGATGACCAGCAGCGGCAGGTCGGCATCGATCTGCCGCAGGTGGGTGGGCGGGGTGATATCGGCCAGGCCGCCGAGCAGGTCCACCCACAACTGGTTGCTGCAGCGGAAGCCGCACAGCGGGTCGGCCACGTACCTGTCGACTTCCTGCGCATCGCGACTGAGCCAGTCGAAGGCCGTGCGATTGGGCTTGAACGCCTTGTTGAACGAGCCGAACGAGAGGAAGTCGATCAGCGCGCTCTTGCCCAGCGGCCCCTGGCGCCAGCGCTCGAAGCGGGCGATCAGGCGGGCGACCCGGTAGAGCGCTTGCGGCTGGTAGTTGGAACCGGAAAGGATTGCCCCTTGCAGGCTGCAGCTGTGGTGCAGCAGGTAGGCCATGGAGATGTAGCTGCCCATGCTGTGGCCCAGCAGGAAGATCGGCAGTTCCGGGTGCTGCTGGCGGATATGGTGGTTCAGGCTGGCCAGGTCGCCGACCACCTTGCCCCAGCCGCCCTGGTCGGCGAAGTGGCCCAGTTCTTCGGCTTCTGCGGTCCGGCCGTGGCCGCGCTGGTCGATCGCATAGAAGTGGTAGCCGGCAGCGTTCAGCGCGGCGGCGAGACGCTCGTAGCGACCGGCGTGCTCGGCCATGCCGTGGGACAGCATCACCGCGCCGACGGCCGTTGCGCTCGGCCAGTGGCGGGTGTACAGCGGGGTTTCGTCGCTGGCGGGGAGCCAGTAGGCAGCGGCGGGCATGTTCGTTCCTTGTGCCGGGCGGACGCGTTCCGGCGCATTCTAGCAGCGTGCGCGGTTTCGTCCCGGAAAAGCGCCAACCTTGGGCATAGGTCGCTCTGGAATGGCGGACGGCGAAGAGTGACAGGCTGGAGATTCACACTATCAATAAGGGCAGGAGGAGTATTTGCGCTGTCCGACGCAACTGCTAAGTTGCCCGATGCCCCGCACATGCGGGCCAGACCCGCTCAGGTAAGAGGACAAGAATAAATGCAACCTGAATTCTGGAACGACAAACGCCCGGCCGGCGTACCCGACAGTCTCGACTTCGCCGCCTACCGTTCCGTGGTCGAGGTCTTCGAGCGCTCCTGCAAGAAATTCGCCGACCGCCCGGCCTTCAGCAATCTCGGCGTGACGCTCAGCTACGCCGAACTCGATCGTCTGTCCGCCGCCTTCGCCGCCTACCTGCAGAAACAGACCGATCTCAAGCCCGGCGACCGCATCGCGGTGCAGATGCCCAATGTCCTGCAATATCCCATCGCGGTGTTCGGCGCCTTGCGCGCGGGGCTGGTGGTGGTCAACACCAATCCGCTGTACACCGCCCGCGAAATGCGCCACCAGTTCAAGGACGCCGGCGTGCGTGCGCTGGTCTACCTGAACGTGTTCGGCAAGCTGGTCGAGGAAGTGCTTCCGGATACGCGGATCGAGTACCTGATCGAGGCGCGCATGGGCGACCTGTTGCCGGCGCTGAAGGGTTGGCTGGTCAACAGCGTGGTGAAGTCGGTGAAGAAGATGGTCCCCGATTATCGCTTGCCCCAGGCGCTGCCGTTCAGGCAGGCCTTGAAGCAAGGCCAGGGCCATGCCCTGCAGCCGGTCAGGGTCGGCCTGGAGGATGTCGCCGTGTTGCAGTACACCGGCGGCACCACCGGGGTCTCGAAGGGGGCGATGCTCACCCACGGCAACCTCGTGGCGAACATGCTGCAGGTCCACGCCCAGCTTTCCCAGCTCGGCAAGGATGGCCTGCCGCTGATGAAGGAGGCGCAGGAGGTGATGATCGCGCCGCTGCCGCTCTACCACATCTATGCCTTCACCGCGAACTGCATGTGCATGATGGTCAGCGGCAACCATAACGTGCTGATCACCAACCCGCGCGACATCCCCGGTTTCGTCAAGGAACTGAAGAAGTGGCGTTTCTCCGCGCTGCTCGGCCTCAACACCCTGTTCGTCGCGCTGATGGAGCACCCCGGGTTCAAGGACGTCGATTTCTCCAACCTGAAGCTCACCAACTCCGGCGGCACTGCACTGGTCAGCGCCACCGCCGAGCGCTGGAAGGGTGTCACCGGCTGCACCGTGGTGGAAGGCTATGGCCTCACCGAATGCTCGCCGGTAGTGACCACCAACCCCTACGGCGAGCAGGCACGCCTGGGTACGGTGGGGATTCCGGTCGTGGGCACGGCGCTCAAGGTGATCGACGAGGAGGGCAACGAGCTGCCTGTCGGCGAACGTGGCGAACTCTGCGTGAAAGGTCCGCAAGTGATGAAGGGGTACTGGCAGCGTCCCGAGGCCACCGAGGAGATTCTCGATGCCGAAGGCTGGCTGAAGACCGGCGACATCGCGGTGATCGACGAGGACGGCTTCGTGCGCATCGTCGATCGCAAGAAGGACCTGATCCTGGTCTCCGGCTTCAATGTCTACCCCAACGAGATCGAAGACGTGGTGATGGCCCATCCGAAGGTGGCCAGTTGCGCGGCGGTAGGCATTCCCGACGAGAAGTCCGGCGAGGCGGTGAAGCTGTTCGTGGTGGCCCGCGACCCCAGCCTGTCGGTCGAGGAACTCAAGGCCTACTGCAAGGAAAACCTCACCGGATACAAAATTCCGCGACAGATTGTGCTCAAGGATGCATTACCGATGACGCCTGTGGGTAAAATCCTCCGTCGTGAGCTGCGCGAAATCGCCTGATAGCCTTACAAGGCTCTGAAACGGGCATTTGCCGGGGACAGGAAAGACCGTGACCGAGACTAATGTCTCGGTCATTTTTTTGACCGAATAGGTCATGTTTGGTGCTGGTCTGCCTCTGGCAAAGCTGATAATCTCGGCGCGCCTAATAGCCCTGGGTCCAGGGTTAGCGAGCAGATCACAACAAGATGCCGCCATGAGCGGTGAAGATTAGCTGTTGCTTAGGAGTGGGCTTCCATGATCGAAAACTTCTGGAAGGACAAGTACCCAGCGGGTATTGCTGCCGAGATCAATCCCGACCAGTACCCGAACATCCTGTCGGTACTGAAGGAGTCCTGCCAACGTTTTGCCACCAAGCCCGCGTTCACCAACCTGGGCAAGACCCTGACCTACGGCGAGCTGTACAAGCTGTCCGGCGACTTCGCCGCCTACCTGCAGCAGCACACCGATCTCAAGCCCGGCGACCGCATCGCCGTCCAGTTGCCCAACGTCCTGCAGTACCCGATCGTGGTCTTCGGCGCCATGCGCGCCGGCCTCATCGTGGTCAACACCAACCCGCTGTACACCGCGCGCGAGTTGGAACACCAGTTCAACGACTCCGGCGCCAAGGCGGTGGTCTGCCTGGCCAACATGGCCCACCTGGTCGAGGGCGTACTGCCCAAGACCGGCGTCAAGCAGGTGATCGTCACCGAAGTCGGCGACATCCTGCCGCCGCTGAAGCGCTTCATCGTCAACTTCGTGGTCAAGCACATCAAGAAGATGGTGCCGGCCTACAGCCTGCCGCAAGCCACCAAGCTGACCGACGCGCTGGCCAGGGGTGCCGGCAAGTCGTTCCAGGAAGCCGCGCCGCAGGCCGACGACGTCGCCGTGCTGCAATACACCGGCGGCACCACCGGGGTCGCCAAGGGCGCCATGCTGACCCACCGCAACCTGGTGGCCAACATGTTGCAGTGCAAGGCGCTGATGGGCGCCAACCTCAACGAGGGCTGCGAGATCCTGATCGCGCCGTTGCCGCTGTACCACATCTACGCCTTCACCTTCCATTGCATGGCGATGATGCTCACCGGCAACCACAACATCCTGATCACCAACCCGCGCGACCTGCCGTCGATGCTCAAGGACCTCGGCCAGTGGAAGTTCACCGGCTTCGTAGGCCTGAACACCCTGTTCGTCGCCCTGTGCAACAACGAGACCTTCCGCAAGCTGGACTTCTCCGCGCTGAAGCTGACCCTCTCCGGCGGCATGGCGCTGCAACTGGCCACCGCGGAGCGCTGGAAGGAAGTCACCGGCTGCGCCATCTGCGAAGGCTACGGCATGACCGAGACCGCGCCGGTGGTATCGGTCAACCCGTTCCAGAACATCCAGGTCGGCACCATCGGTATTCCGGTGCCCTCGACCCTGTGCAAGGTGATCGGCGACGACGGCCAGGAAGTGCCCCTGGGTGAGCGCGGCGAACTCTGCGTGAAGGGTCCGCAGGTGATGAAGGGCTACTGGCAGCGCCAGGAAGCCACCGACGAGATCCTCGACGCCGATGGTTGGTTGAAGACCGGCGATATCGCGATCATCCAGGAAGACGGCTACATGCGCATCGTCGACCGGAAGAAGGACATGATCCTGGTCTCCGGCTTCAATGTTTACCCGAACGAGCTGGAAGACGTGCTGGCGACCCTGCCGGGCGTCCTGCAGTGCGCCGCGATTGGCATCCCCGACGAGAAGTCCGGCGAGTCGATCAAGGTCTTCGTGGTGGTCAAGCCGGGGGCGACCCTGACCAAGGAACAGGTCATGCAGCACATGCATGACAACCTGACCGGCTACAAGCGGCCGAAGGCCGTGGAGTTCCGCGACAGCCTGCCGACCACCAACGTCGGCAAGATCCTGCGCCGCGAACTGCGCGACGAAGAGCTGAAGAAAGCGGGCCAGAAGTAAGTCCGCCGTTGCCTGAAGAAGCCCCGCCGATGCGGGGCTTCTTCGTTGCAGGCAGTCGGTTGCGGGGGGAGCGGGCCTGTGGGGGCATGCCTGTAGCGCATCACCTGTCGGAGGAAACCCCATGGCCCGCCTCGATCCTGCCCTGGCCGAAGAAATACGCCGTCTGCCGATCAGCCGGCGTCTGGAACTGATCGAGGCATTGCTGGATCGCGCCGGCCCCGAGGTGGAGCGCCAATGGCTGCGAGTGGCCGAGGTGCTCAAGCGACTGGGGCGCTGAGAGGGCCATCGCCCACCAGCAGCCTCGGCCGTATCGCGGCAGCGAGCGTTAACCGGGATTCGTCCTCTTCCGCTCAAATCTGCGACAATTCCGAATATTTTTCGCCTCGGCAGTGGCCGGAGCTTCTTTCCGTCCTCCGCGACTGCGGCACGCTCACAGCATTCGAAAAGCCTAGATGACCGACCAGACTCCTTCCCTCGACCAACTCGTCCGGCGCCTCGACCAGGCCCAGATCAGCGACCGCCACCGCCTGCGCCGGCAGCTTCACGAACTGCGCAAGCAGCCCGACGACGCGCGCCTGGCGCAGTGGGTCGAGCGCTTCCAGGCATCCTGCGCCAAGGTCGAGGCGCGGCGCGCCAGCGTGCCGGTGATCCGCTACGACGACAGCCTGCCGATCGCCGCCAAGCGCGACGAGATCAAGGCCGCCATCGCCGCCCACCAGGTGGTGGTGATCGCCGGCGAGACCGGCTCGGGCAAGACCACCCAGTTGCCGAAGATCTGCCTGGAGCTGGGTCGCGGCATCCACGGCCTGATCGGCCATACCCAGCCGCGTCGGCTGGCGGCGCGCAGCGTGGCGACGCGGGTCGCGGAAGAGATCGGCACGCCGCTGGGCGCGCTGGTCGGCTACCAGGTACGCTTCGAGGACCAGAGCGACGACAGCACCCTGGTCAAGCTGATGACCGACGGCATCCTCCTGGCCGAGACCCAGCACGACCGCTACCTGGAGCGCTACGACACGCTGATCGTCGACGAAGCCCACGAGCGCAGCCTGAATATCGACTTCCTTCTCGGCTACCTGAAGACCCTGTTGCACCGGCGTCCGGACCTGAAGCTGATCATCACCTCGGCGACCATCGACCTGGAGCGTTTCTCCCGGCATTTCGACGGCGCCCCGGTGATCGAGGTTTCCGGCCGTACCTATCCGGTGGAGACCTGGTACCGGCCGCTGGCGGCGGAAACCGACGAGGAGGGCAACCGGGTCGAGGACGACCTGTCGGTGGACCAGGGCATCCTCGCCGCCCTCGACGAGATCGCCGCCCACGAACGCGAGGTCGGCAAGCGGCCCGGCGACGTGCTGGTGTTCCTCCCCGGCGAGCGGGAGATCCGCGACGCCGCGGAGATGCTGCGCAAGGCCAACCTGCGCCACACCGAGGTACTGCCGCTGTACGCGCGACTGACCCCGGCCGAGCAGCAGAAGATCTTCCAGCCGCGCCCGGGACGCAAGATCGTGCTGTCCACCAACGTCGCGGAAACCTCGCTGACGGTGCCGGGCATCCGTTACGTGATCGACAGCGGCACCGCGCGGATCAGCCGCTACAGCTACCGCGCCAAGGTCCAGCGGCTGCCCATCGAGGCGGTATCGCAGGCCAGCGCCAACCAGCGCAAGGGCCGTTGCGGACGGGTCGAGCCGGGCATATGCGTGCGTCTCTACAGCGAGGAGGACTTCAACGCGCGTCCGGCCTTCACCGACCCGGAAATCCTCCGCACCAACCTGGCCGCGGTGATCCTCCAGATGCTGCACCTGCGCCTCGGCGACATCGAGGCGTTCCCCTTCATCGAGCCGCCGGACGGCAAGGCGATCAAGGACGGCTTCACCCTTCTGCAGGAACTGTCGGCGGTCAACCGCGAAGGCCAGCTGACCCCGCTGGGGCGCCAACTGGCGCGCCTGCCGATCGACCCGAGGCTCGGCCGCATGCTGCTGGAGGCGGCCCAGCAGGGTAGCCTCGAGGAAGTGTTGACGGTGGCCAGCGCGCTGTCCGTGCAGGACCCGCGCGAGCGTCCGGTGGAGCGGCAGCAGGCCGCCGACCAGGCGCACGCGCAATGGAAGGATCCGGATTCCGACTTCGCCGCGCTGATCAATCTCTGGCGTGGCTTCGAGGAGCAGCGCCAGGCGCTGGGCTCCAACGCCCTGCGCAGCTGGTGCCGGAAAAACTTCCTCAACTACCTGCGCCTGCGCGAGTGGCGCGACGCCCACCGCCAACTGACCCTGATCTGCCGCGAACTGAAGCTGCCGTTCGGGCGCCCGGCCAAGGCCGAGGCGCGCAAGCCGGAGGCGAAGAAAGGCGCGTCGGCCGACAACGAACGCGTGGTACCGGGGATCGATTACGCGGCGGTCCACAAGGCGATCCTGTCCGGCCTGCTCAGCCAGATCGGGCAGAAGGCCGAGGAAGGCGACTACCTCGGCGCTCGCCAGCGACGTTTCTGGATCCATCCGTCCAGCGGCATCGCTCGCAAGCGCCCGCAATGGATCATGGCCGCGGAACTGGTGGAGACCACCAAGCTGTTCGCCCGAATGGTCGCGAAGATCGAGCCGGACTGGCTGGAGCCGCTGGCCGGGCACCTGATCAAGACCAACCACTTCGAGCCGCACTGGGAGAAGCGTCGCGGCCAGGTGGTGGCGTTCGAGCAGGTCACCCTCTACGGCCTCATCGTCATCGGTCGGCGTCCGGTGCACTACGGTCCGATCGACCCGCCGGTGGCGCGCGAGCTGTTCATCCGCGAAGGCCTGGTGCGCGGCGAGATCAACAGCCGCGCCAAGTGCCTGAGCGCCAACCGGCAGTTGCTGGAAAAGCTCGACGAGCTGGAAGCCAAGGCACGCCGGCGCGACATCCTGGCCGACGAGGAAACCCTGTTCGCCTATTACGACGCGCGCCTGCCGGCGGATATCTACCAGACCGCCAGTTTCGAGAAATGGTACGCCCGCGAGCGACAGAACCAGCCGGACCTGCTGCTGATGCGCGAGGAAGACGTGCTGGCCCGCGAAGCCAGCGAAGTCACTGCGGCGCAGTACCCGGATCGCCTGCGCCTGGGCGATCTGCACCTGTCGCTGAGCTACCAGTTCGAGCCCGGCACCGCGCGCGACGGCGTCACCGTGCGGGTACCGGCGCCGCTGCTGCCGCAATTGCCGGCCGAACGCATCGACTGGCTGGTGCCCGGCCTGCTCTACGACAAGGCGGTGGCGCTGGTGCGCAACCTGCCGAAGGCGATCCGCAAGAGCTTCGTGCCGGTACCGGACTTCGTCCGTGCCGCCCTGGAGCGCATCACCTTCGGCGAAGGTTCGCTGCCGCAGGCGCTGGGCCGCGAGCTTCAGCGCATGACCGGCGTGCGGGTAGCCGACGAGGCCTGGGCCGAGGCGGCGACGCAGTTGGACGATCACCTGCGGATGAACATCGAGGTGGTCGACGCCCAGGGCAAGTTCCTCGGCGAGGGCCGCGACCTGGCCGAACTCACCGCGCGTTTCGCCGAAGCCAGCCAGGCGGCCCTGGCGATTCCCCAGGCCGACAAGGAACAGCAGCGTCCGGTGGAGGCCAAGGCCTTCGCCAGCGTCGCCGAGAAGGCCCAGCAGAAGGTCGCCGGATTGTCGATGACGGTATACCCGGCGCTGGTGGAGGAGCAGGGCGAGGTCAAGGAAGGGCGCTTCCCGACCCAGGCCGAGGCCGACTACCAACACCGCCGCGCCCTGCAACGACTGCTGTTGCAGCAACTGGCCGAGCCGGCCAAGTACCTGCGCGCCAAGCTGCCGGGGCAGACCGAGATGGGCCTGCTGTACCGCGAGCTGGGACGGGTCGAGGCGCTGGTCGAGGACATCCTCCTGGCCAGTCTCGACAGTTGCGTGCTGCAGGGCGAAAGCCTGCCGCGCGACGGCGCCGCCCTGGCCGCGCTGGCCGAGCGCAAGCGCGCTGCCTGGAACGAGCACGCCGAGCGCCTGGCACGCCTGGTGCTGGATATCCTCAAGCTCTGGCACGGCCTGCAGAAGCGCTTCAAGGGCAAGGTCGAGCTGGCCATGACGGTGCCGCTGAACGACGTCAAGGGCCAGCTGGCCAACCTGGTGTATCCGGGGTTCGTCCGCGCCACCCCGCTGGAGTGGTTGAAGGAGTATCCGCGTTACCTCAAGGCCATCGAGCAGCGCCTGGACAAGGTCGCCGGCCAGGTCCAGCGCGACCGGGTGTGGAGCGGCGAGCTGGGCGAACTCTGGGCGCAATACCAGGCGCGCCTCGCCAAGCACGCCCAGGAAGGCAAGCGCGACGCCGAGTTGCAGGTGTATCGCTGGATGCTGGAGGAGTACCGGGTCTCGCTGTTCGCCCAGCAACTGGGGACCCGGCTGCCGGTCTCGGACAAGCGCCTGGCCAAGCAGTGGAGCCAGGTCGAGGGCTAGTTCCAGGGGTACCGCGCGAAATGAAAAAGGCGCGCCGGTCGAAACCGGCGCGCCTTTTTCGTTCTGGTCCGATCAGTCGCGCAGGTTCAGTGCGCGACGGATGGTGAAGAACAGGTCGGTCTGGTCGGTCAGGCCGGTGACATTGGCGGCCTGCGGGCCGTAGGCGGCGATGCGCAACTGGGTGCCGGTGTGCTCCTGGGAGCCTTCCTCGGAGTTGCCGTAGCTGATCGCCAGCGGCGCGCCGTCCTTGGTCGTGAGCAGTTGGGTCAGCCCTGGCGCGGCGGTTTCCGGCGGGATGATCTGGCTGGAGTGGGCGTGGTCGGCGGTGACGATCACCAGGGTCTCGCCATCGGCCTTGGCGAAGGCCAGGGCCTTCTGCACGGCTTCGTCGAGGTCGACGGTCTCGCCGATCTGGCCGCACGGATTCGCGGCGTGGTCCTGCTTGTCGATGGACGCGCCCTCGACCTGCAGGAAGAAGCCGTTCGGATTGTCCTTCAGCAGCTCGATGGCCTTGCTGGTCATTTGCGCCAGGGTCGGGATGTCGGCGGTGCGCTTCGGGTTCGCCTCGCAGCTCACCGCCGGCTGGTTCAGGTTGCCGTGGTAGGTGGCGGTCGGACCGAGCCAGCGCACCGGCATGTTGCCTGGCGCGAACAGGCCGATCAGCGGCTGCTTCTGATTGGCGCGGCGCACGGCTTTCAGTTCGTCGAGGTTCTCGACGATCCGGTAGCCGCGGGCTTCGGCCTGGGCGCGGAGGGTCTTGCCGGCATAGCGGCCAGCCTTGGCGGTTTCCGCGAAGGTCGCGGCACCGCCGCCGAGGACCACGTCAGGGCGGGTCTTCAGCCACTGCTCGGTGATCGAGCCGGCGCCGTCGTTCTCCAGGGCATTGCTCGGGCACTGCTTGCTGGTGGCCTCGGGACCGTAGCACTTGCGAGCGGTGACGTGGGCGAGCAGGGCGGCGGGGGTGGCGTCCTGCAGCTCGGCGGTGGAGACGTTACCGGTGGCCTTGCCGTTGAGCTTGGCCAGCTCCAGCAGGTTGCGGTGCGGCTGTTCGTGGATATCCACGCCGATCGCGCCATTGTACGACTTGACCCCGGTGGCCCAGGCGGTGGCGGAGGCGGCGGAATCGGTCACGTAGTCCGGCAGGCCGCTGTCCTTGTGCAGGGAGTAGTGGGTGTACTGGCCGGTCAGCGGCAGCGCGTCGATGCCCTTGAAGTAGCCGCCCGCGCCGCGCGCGTAGTTGCGCGCCACGGTGATCTCGGAGTCGCCCATGCCGTCGCCGATCAGCAGGATCACGTTCTTCGCCTTCTTCTTCGACAGCGACTGCTTCAGGGCCTGGGTCAGGTCCTGCTCGACGCGTCGTGCGCCGCCGTATTCGCTGAGTTCGCCACGGGCCTGGCGGTTGAACAGCGACGGATCGTCCTGGCGCGCCTGGGCCGGCAAGGCGCTGCCGAGCACGGCCATGGAGACGGCAAGAGAGAGGGCGAGGGGATAACCTGGGGTCATGACGCATTTCCCTATGTTGAGGAGGTGACTGTGCGAGACGGCGGGGCCATCCGGCGAGTGCTACGAAAGTAGGGAAGGGTGATGACGGGCTTGTGACAATTTCTTTCGAAGTGTGTGGAGCGCGCGACGCATCACGTCGTGACGAGCGGGGAGCGAGCCGGTATGGTGCGCAGGTCTATTCCGGTTCGTTCAAGGAAAGCCTCCATGAGTCTGCACGGCGTTTACGATTCCCAGAACATCTTCGCCAAGATCATTCGCGGCGAAGCTCCCTGCTACAAGGTCTACGAAGACGAGGACGTGCTCGCCTTCCTCGATCTGTTCCCGCAGTCCTACGGGCATACCCTGGTGATTCCCAAGCACGCCGAGGCGCGCAACCTGCTCGAGATCGATGCGCAGAACCTGGCCAAGGTCATGGCCGTGGTCCAGCGCCTGACCCGCGCCCTGGTCGAGGAGGTGCAGCCGGACGGCGTGCAGGTCGCCCAGTTCAACGGCGCTCCCGCCGGGCAGACGGTCTTCCACATCCATTTCCACGTCATCCCGCGCTTCAGCGGCGAGAACCTCGGCATCCATGCGGCGAAGCAGGGCGACCGGGAAGTGCTCGCACAACTTCAGGAGCGTCTGGCGCAGCGTCTGCAAGGCTGATTGCGCATGGGCCGGCCCGGGTCGGGGGCGGTCCTTCGCTCGTCGGATTTCTCTGAAATGTTTTGTTACATACTGTCGAGGGTCAGGCGCGCCGCGGTTTTCCGGCGATGTGCGCAACAATTTGCACAGTTTTTTTGACGTAGCATCCGCGCGATCACGCACTTCGGATCGAGCACGGCGAACAGGGACGCCAGCCGTGCAGGTTTTTCGAGAAACAGGGGACAGCGGATGTTCAACCCGGCCAACCAGACCCACTTCAGCCTCAGCCTCGACGGCCTCCGTCACGACCTGCAGGTCCTCGAATTCAGCGGCCACGAAGGCATCAGCCGGCCCTACCGCTTCGAACTCGAACTGGTCAGCGAGCGCGCCGGCCTCGACCTCGAAGCGCTCATGCACCGACCCGCCTTCCTCGCCTTCACCCCGCAGGGCCAGGGTGTCCACGGGCTGATCTACGGCGCCGCCCAGGCCGACGCGGGCAAGCGCCTGACCCGCTATCGCCTCACCCTCGTGCCGCAACTGGCCTACCTCGCGCAGCGCAACAACCAGCGCATCTTCCAGCACCTCACGGTGCCGCGGATCGTTGCCCTGATCCTCGAGGAGCACGGCATCCTCGCCGACGCCTACCGCTTCCAGC